>JBKCXA010000383.1:0-6649 GCA_046316935.1 Prosthecobacter sp. | reverse complement strand
GGGCAACATCGGCGGTGCGGCATCGCTTTGCTCGCGCAATCTGATGGCGAACGGCGCGGAGATGATCTGCACGGCGCACAGCTACGATGCGATGATCGGCCTGCATCATTGCGACAAGAACGGTCCTGCCTTCGCGATGGCGCTGGCACGCACGAATTTCCCTGGGTTCATCGTCAATGGCGGCAGCATCATGCCGGGCTGCCACAAAAGGCAGTCCACGAGCATTCTGGATGTCTATGATGCCGCCGCGAAGGAGGCGCAGGGCACGATGAGCTGGGACGAGAGCGAGCAGATCATCCGCACCGCCTGCCCGGGCCCAGGCGGTTGCGGCATCGCGGCTTCCTTCAATACTTGGGGCATCACGCTGGAGGCGATGGGCCTCAGCTTGCCGGACACCTCCTCCATGCCCGCCATCGAGGCCGGAAAGCGTGAGGAATGCCTTCGCGTCGGCAAAGCGGTGCGCCACTTGCTCGAAAAGAACATCCGTCCTCGCGACATCATCCCGAAGCAGTCGCTCACCAATGCCATGACGGCCATCGCGGCCATCGGTGGCAGCACGAACGGCGTCATTCACCTGCTGGCGGTCGCCCGCGAGGCCGGTGTGGACTTCACGCTGCGCGATGTGCAGGCGATCTGCCGCAAAGTGCCCGTGCTGTGCAGCTTCGCGCCACGCGGACGCGGCACGATGGTCGATCTGCACCGCCTCGGCGGCACCACGATGCTTTTGAAGCACATCTTTGATGCCGGACTGTTCGATGGCTCGTGCCTGACCGTCACCGGCCGCACTTTGGCCGAAAATCTCGCCAACGCGAAGGCGGTGCCGTTTCCGAACGACCTCATCGCGCCGCATGACAAGCCCTTCAAAGAGTATGCCGACATCCAGGTGTGCTTTGGCAACCTCGCGCCGCACGGCATGGTCTTTAAAGTATCCTCGCTCAAAGAACCGCGCTTCGCCGGTCGTGCGATCTGCTTCGAGAGCAGCAAGGGCGTCTTCGAGGCGGCGGCGCAGGGGCGCATCAAGCCCGGGCACATCGTCATCATCCGCGGAAGCGGCCCGGTGGCGCTCGGCATGCCAGAAATGCACGTCGCCAGCGCTGCCTTGGCGGTGCCAGAGCTCTATGGAAAGGTCGCTCTCATCACCGATGGCCGTGTATCCGGCGTCTCCGCGGGTGCGGTGGGCGTGCATTGCACTCCCGAGGCCGTTTTGGGCGGCCCCATCGCCAAAGTGCGTGATGATGACGAAATCGAGTTCGACCTGCTGAAAGGCACCATCGAGGTCAAAGCCGATCTTGAGGCCCGAAAAGCCGATCCGGTCGAAGTTTCGCATCCCTTCGGTTACCTCGCCGATTTCGCCGCGACGGTTTCACAAGCGCATGAAGGCTGCGTGCCGAAGTGGACGCTATCGCGGCGTGCGTGAGGCTCAGCCTCGCATCGCCCGCTGACGCAGGAAATGATCCGCCACCACGAGGTGGACCATGGCCTCCACCATCGGCACGGCGCGGGGGAGCACGCAGGGGTCATGGCGGCCGCGGGCAGAGAGTGTGGTGTTCTCGCCCGTGTTGGTGACGGTTTTTTGCTCGCGGAGCACGGTGGCGGTCGGCTTGAAGGCCACGCGGAAGACGATCTCCTCGCCGTTGCTGATGCCCCCCTGCACGCCGCCGCTGCGGTTCGTGCGGGTGCGGACGTTTTTGCCATCCATGTAGAATTCGTCGTTGTGCTCCAAACCGGTCATCGTGGTGCCCGCGAAGCCGCTGCCGATCTCAAAACCCTTCGTGGCCGGCAGGCTGAGCATGGCCTTGGCCAGATCTGCCTCCAGGCGATCAAAAACCGGCTCGCCAAGCCCCGGGGGCACACCGCGCACGACGCACTCGATCACGCCGCCGACGCTGTTGCCCTCGCGGCGGATGGCTTCGATGAGTTCGATCATCTTTTCCGCCGCCACGGGGTCGCAGGTGCGGACGATGTTGGATTCGATGAGCTCAGAAGTCAGTGCCGAACCGATGGGAACCTCGGCATGGTGGTGCTGCACGGTTTTCACATAGGCGAGGGCCTCGTAGCCTGAAATTGAATGCTGGAGCACCTTGCGGGCAATGGCCCCGGCAGCCACGCGGCCGATGGTCTCGCGGGCGCTGGAGCGTCCGCCACCGGAGACGGCGCGGATGCCGTATTTGGCATCGTAAGTGTAATCGGCATGGCTGGGGCGGTAGGCCTGCTGCATCTCCGTGTAGGCGGAGGGGCGCTGGTCGGTGTTTCGCACGAAGATGCCGATGGGCGTGCCGAGCGTCTTGCCATCGAGCACGCCCGAGAGGATCTCGGCGCTGTCGTCCTCCTTGCGGGGCGTGACGATCTTGCTCTGGCCGGGGCGGCGGCGGTCCAGTTCGTGCTGGATGTCCTCCACGGTCAGCGGAATGAGCGGCGGGCAGCCATCCACGACGACGCCGACGCCGGGGCCGTGGGATTCGCCCCAGGTGCTGATGCGGAAAAGAGTGCCGTAGTTGCTCGCCATAGGCCGCGCACGATGGGGAGGATTGCACCGCGTTCAAGGCTGCCTGTGCTCAAACCGCACTCAGCGGAGAAATCGGGTTCCAAACAAGGTCCGCAGGCGTAAACGCAAGCTTCCAGACATGCCAAGCGAGCTCATCGAAGTCGTCCACCGACACGGGATCTACCTCCCGGAGGCGGATCTGTGGCTCGATCCGCATTTTGGCGTGAAGCGCGCCTTCATCTCGCATGCGCATGCGGACCATGTGGCGCGGCATGAGATGACGTTTTGCTCCGAGGTGACCCGCGACCTCATGAAGACGCGCTACGGCTTCAAAAACGAGGGCGAGGTGCGGGCGCTGCCGCTTCGCGAGGTCATCGAATGGGAGGGCTGGGAACTGCGGCTGCTGCCTGCGGGTCACATCATCGGCTCCGCCATGCTGCACCTCACACGCAAGGCGGACGGCGCCACGCTGCTCTACACCGGCGACTACAAACTGCGCCAGGGCCTCAGCTCAGAACGCTGTCAGCTGCTGCACGCCGACACGCTCATCATGGAATGCACCTTTGGCCTGCCGCAGTTTGCCTTTCCGCCGGTGCCACAAATCGTCGCGCAGGTGCTGAAGTGGGTGCAGGAGACGCTCGAAGATGGCGGCATCCCCGTGCTGCTCGGCTACTCACTCGGCAAGGCACAGGAAATCCTCTGCGCTCTCGCCGAGGCCGGTCATCCGGTCATGCTTCACAAATCCGTGTGGGACATGACTCGTGCCGTCGCACCGCTGCTCGGCAAACTGCCGCAGTTCCGGCTTTTCGATGCCGCCGAGGCCCACGGTCATGCGCTCATCTTCCCGCCGAGCAACGGCAAGTCGCTCGCGCTGAAAAAACTCAAGGTCTGCCGCACCGCGATGCTCAGCGGCTGGGCGCTCACACCCGGCGCGAAGTTTCGTTATCAAGTCGATGAGGTCTTCCCGCTCAGCGATCATGCGGATCATCCCGAGCTGCTGGAAACGGTGGAGCTGGTGAAGCCGCGTCGCGTGTGGCTCGTGCATGGTTACACGCGGGAGTTTGCGGCGGAATTGCGGACGCGAGGCGTGGAGGCGTGGACGTTGGAGGGGAGTGATCAGCTCGAGCTGTCGATTCCAAGTGCTCAGTGCTCAGTTCTTAGTGCTCAGTCGGAGGACGATGCCTGGGGAGATGGCAGTTTTGTCGAGTGGGCGCGGGTTTGTGCGGCCACGGCGGAGGTGTCATCGCGATTGAAGAAGGTGGAATTGCTCGCGGGCTTTTTACGCGGGCTCGATGAGGGCGAATTGAAGCTCGCGGCCTTGTTTTCGAGTGGCAGCACGGGCGAAGGCGCGTTGAACACGGGCTGGGCTTTGATCAAACGAGCGCTGATGGAGCTCAGCGGGCTGAATGAGGCGGAGTATCGCGCCATCTCGCGTTCACAAGCGGATGCGGGGCGCACGGCGTTTCTCGTGCTGCAACGGGCGAAGCTCACGCTGGAGACATGCGATCTGGAGCAGGTGGCGGCGCTTTTCGATCAATTGCGACACGCGAGCAGCCAGGTGGCCCGCGTGAGCTTGCTCAAAGCCCGGCTGCAAAGCCTCAGCGCCTCCGCAGGCTCCTGGCTGGTGCGTTTGCTCACTGGCGAACTGCGCATGGGATCAAAGGAAGGCCACATCGAGGAGGCGGTGGCCGCTGCGTTCGGTGCGAAGGCCGATGACGTGCGCGAGGCGGCGATGCTTTGCGGTGATTTGAGTGCCGCCGCCTTGCTCGCAAAGGCCAACAAGCTTCATGAAGCCGCGCCGAGGCTTTTCGTGCCCATCAAGGTCATGCTTGCCTCGCCGGAAGAAACGGCGCAGGCCATCCGCGAACGTCTCACCGGCACTCAAGTGTGGCTGGAGGACAAAGTCGATGGCATTCGCGCCCAGGTGCACCGCAGCGCGGATCGCGTGGAAATTTTCACTCGCGACCTCAAACCCATCTCCGGCCAGTTTCCGGAGGTAGTCGCCTCGATGCAGCTTTTGGGTGACGAGGTCATTTTCGATGGCGAGATCATCGCGCATGCCGAGGGCAAAAAACTGACCTTCTTCGATCTGCAAAAACGTCTCGGCCGACGCGATCAGGCCGATTTGTTCCTCCCGAGCGAGGTGAGCGTGAAATACGTCGTCTTCGATGTGTTGTGGAAAAATGGCGTTTCGCTGCTCGAGCAGCCGTTGGAGGCTCGGCGGGCCGAATTGGAGTCCATTTCTATGTCAGCGGGCCTGGAAATGATCACCGTCATCCATGCCGAAAACGCCGAAGAGATCGAAGCCGCCTTCCTCGCCGCTCGCCGACGTGGAAACGAAGGTCTCATCGCCAAAGATGCCGCCAGCACCTACTCGCCCGGACGTCGCGGCAAGTCGTGGCTGACGCTCAAGAAGGCTTTTGCCACGCTCGATGTCGTCGTCGTGAAGGCCGAGCAAGGTCACGGCAAGCGCAGCCATGTGCTGAGCGATTACACCTTCGCCGTGCGTGATGAAGCCGATGGCAACACGCTCAAAGTCATCGGCAAGGCCTACAGCGGCCTCACCGATGCCGAGATCGAGGAACTCACCGAGCACTTCACGCAGACCACGCTCAGCCAGAAGGGCCACGTGCGCACCGTGCAGCCGAAAATCGTGCTCGAGATCGCCTTCGACAGCATCCAGCCGAGCGACCGCCACAACAGCGGCCTCGCCATGCGCTTCCCGCGCATCAAAGCCATCCGCCGGGACAAGGCAGCAGCCGAGATTGACACCCTGGCCTATGCGATGAAGCTGGCGGGCGTTTGAGCCCACCACCATGAAAGCAGCTCTACTCCTCGGCGGATTCGTCGCGCTCGCCCACGCGCAGCCGCCGCATTGGAGCCATGTGCCGCCGCAGATGCCGGAAAAGGCCGCGCAGGGCATCGATGGATACATCCGTGAAAAGCTCACCGCCGCCGGTTTGAAGCCTGCAGGGCCAGCGGACGAGCGTGTGCTGATGCGGAGGCTTTCTTTCGACCTCGTGGGCCTTCCGCCCGATACATCTCATGAGTCTTATGAGACCTATGTGGATGCTCTTCTTCAAAGTCCGCGCTTTGGCGAACGCTGGGGCCGCCACTGGCTGGATGTCGCCCGCTACGCCGAATCGAACGGCCGGGAATCGAATCTGGCCTTTCCGCATGCGTGGCGTTTTCGCGATTACGTCATCGACGCGGTGAATGCGGATGTGCCGTATGATCGCTTCATCACCGAGCAGGTCGCGGGCGATCTTTTGCCGGCCAAAGACGATGCGGAGCGTGCGCGGCTGCTCATCGCGACTGGTTTTCTCGCGCTCGGCGCGAAGGGGCTCAATGAGATGAACCCCGGCCAGTTCGCCGCGGATGTGGCGGATGAGCAGCTCGATGCCGTGACGCGTGCGGTGATGGCGAGCAGCATCGCCTGTGCCCGTTGTCACGATCACAAGACCGATCCGTTCTCGATGGAGGACTACTACGGTCTTGTGGGCATCTTCAAGAGCACGCAGACCTTCTACGGAAACTGGATCGACAGCGAAAACAGCAATCACGGCCGCCTCATCCGCCTGCCGGAGCTTCCAGGGCAAAGCATCGTCGGCAAATCCATCCCCGAAGCCCGCGTGAAGCAGCTCCAGGCCGATCTCGCGAAGCTCAACGCCGATGAAAAAGAGCAGAACGACTACATTGCCAAAGCGAAGGCCGAGAAGCGGGACATCAGCGGCGAATTCCACAAACTCCTCACCAACGCGCTGCGCATCCTCTGGACTCGCGGCGGCGTGGAAGGTGCACTCGATGCCGTGGATGAAAAAGGCCGAGCCAGGGCGCTGTGCATGGGCGTGAAGGATGCGACGATCATCGATTCGCCTCTTTATGAACGCGGTGAACTCGCCCAGCCGCGCGATGTGATCCCTAGACGCTTTCCGAAGCTCTTTGGCATTGAGATGAGCATTCCGAAGGATCAAAGCGGCCGCCTCGAACTCGCGAAATGGCTCACCAGCCGCCAAAACCCGCTCACCGCCCGCGTGATGGTGAATCGCGTGTGGCGTCATCTCTTCGGCGCGGGCCTCGTGCGCACGATGGATGACTTCGGCGTCACCGGCGAAGCTCCGAGTCATCCCGAGCTGCTCGATTACCTCGCGGTGCGTTTCATGG
>JBKCXA010000382.1:0-3084 GCA_046316935.1 Prosthecobacter sp. | reverse complement strand
GCTCAAGGATCAGCGCATCGGCAGCCTCCAGCGGGCGGATTGGAACACCGAACCCCTGGGACAACTCCACGCCAGCATCTCCCTGCCAAGATACTGCGATGTCTCATACGGCTGAAGCTAACCGTCTCGCTCCACGCGCAGACCTCCACGCTCTTCACGGTGCAAAACAACGGCCCGCGAGCCGAGCGCATCAACATCGTCTTCCTCTCCGAAGGCTACACCACCGCTGACATGCCAAACTTTGCCACGCATGTGAACAATGCGATGAATACCCTCTTCACCAAGGAGCCGTGGGCGCAGTATCGCAGCTACTGCAACGTCTTCCGAATCGAGATCGCCTCCAATCAAAGCGGTTGTGACAATGGCAACACCAGCGGTTCCGGCGGCACCCGCGACACCTACTTCAACGCGGGCTTCAACACGCCCAGTGTCACCCAGCTTCTCACGCTCGGCAGCGGTGGCTCCACCAAGGCTTACACCCTTCTTAACACACATGTCCCGGAGTATGACGTGCCGGTCGTGCTCGTGAACGACACCAAATACGGCGGCGCGGGCGGCAGCATCTCCGTCGCCTCGGTTCATTCGTCCAGCGCCCTCGTGGTGGAGCACGAGATTGGGCACTCCTTCGCCAACCTGGCCGACGAATACGACACGGAATACCTCATCTATACGCCCGCCGAGCGATCGAACAACACCGCGCAGACAACTCGTGAACTCATCCGGTGGAATCACTGGATCGATGCCACCACACCTTTGCCGACGCCTGAAACGAGCACTTATGACGCGCTCGCGGGCATCTTTGAAGGCTCGATGTATCGCACCACCGGCTGGTATCGGCCGCACAACAACTCGCTGATGAAAAACCTCAACCGCCCCTGCGGCCAGATCAACCGCGAGCAGTTCGTGCTGAAGTTTTACAACCTCGTGAGCACCCACGATGGCTATTCGCCCTCCACGACCAGCAGCACAGTGACCGCGCCAAGCACGCTGAATTTTTCCGTCACGCCGAAAGTGCCCACCAGCGGTCCCGCGCTGCAAATCGCGTGGAAAATCGATGGAGTGACACAGAGTGGACAGACCGCGGCCACCTTTGCCACGCTCTCCGATTTCCTCGGCAATGGCACCCACACCGTCAGCGCTACTTTGAGCGATCCGACGACCTTTGTGCGGCTCGACACCTCAAACGTGCTGAAAGACACGCTGACATGGAATTTCACCCTCAGCGGCCAGATTCCTGCCACACTCGCCAACTGGCGCAGCACCTACGGCAGCGATACGACCGTGCTCACGGCTGACCGCCTGCCAAACCTGGTCAAATACTCCCTCGGCCTCGCCGCGAATATCGCCGCCAATACCTCCCAACTGCCCTCCGGCAGTCTCGCCAGCAATTATCTCACCCTCACCATCCCACGTCGCACCCGCCGCAGCGACACCACCTACACCGTCGAGGTATCCAGCGACCTCCAAACCTGGAACTCCGGCCCCGGCCACACCATCGTCGTTCAAGATACCGACACCCAACTCATCGTTCGTGATGCCGTTCCACAGTCCACCAACACCAAGCGCTTTATCCGCCTCTCGGTGCAGGCTGTGCCCTGATGGCGTTTCATTCTGCCAGCCCCAACGCAGGGGGCGCTGTGTGAGGAGGAACGTCAAGATGCGTTCGTTTCATCAGGTGCCGCACGCTTCTTGGCGATCTTCAGGCCTCTCTCTATGATCTGCTCGCGGAGGTGCTCCAAGCACACCCTCCAAGTGGCGCGGCTGATCGGGATGTAGCGTTCGGTGCCATCGGGGAACAGCTTCGTTTCAAAGATGTTGCTCGGCTGCTGAATGATCTCGTCGTAGAGCCCGTGGACGAAAAAGGTGCGTGCATCGGCACCATCCGGCCACGGACTCGGCTGGCCCGCGGCTTCTTGGATGGCCGCTTCGACCGCGGAGAGGATCTCAAAGGCACTCAGCGTGATCTTCAGCGGCTTCCCGGAGTCGAGGTAGTCCGCGATGACGACCTGCAGCTTCGACACCACCGTGCCGATCTGCCGTGTGTCCGGCTTGTTCTCGCCCGCGATCAGCTTTTTGAGCTCGCTCTTTGTCTTGATGACAGTGGTGGTATCGCGGGCGCGGATTTCTCGACGGGATTCAGGCATGGGTGACAACTCGGAAGGTCTGCGAAGCCTATTCTCCGACCTTCATGCCGCCTCAACTCCAATGTCGTGCGTCTTGAAATCACCACGCACTGGATGCAGGAAAACGCATGTCATCCCCCATCCGCCCTTGGTATTGGCCTTCGAGAGGCCAGCCTGAACGCACCGAGCCCTTCACGTGGATCGTGCAGGATGTGATCGCGGCCTCGTGGTGGCCAGATCCGTATGTGTTCGATCTTTACGACGATCATGGCATCCGCGCGGTGGTGAACTGCTGTGAGTTCGACAACCGTCGCGATGTGCCAGAACAGTTTGTGTATCATCACATCAACGTGCCGGACTATGGCGTGCCGACGGATGCGCAAATCGAGCAGTTTATGACGCTGATGGATGCCCATCACGCCGCTCGCGAGCCCGTGGTGGTGCACTGTGTGGCCGGTTGCGGCCGGACGGGGCAGTTCATCGTGGCTTGGTGTGCCAAGGCGGGCTTCATCCCGGCGAATGCCGATCCCGTGCAGTGGATCCGTGCCCGGCGGAAGTGCTGTCTTGAAACCCGCGAGCAGAGCGAATGTGCGAAGCGGTGGATGAACCTCCATCGGCGCAAGTGAGCTTGCCTCACCGCTTGGGCTCGATGAAAGCCCGAGAGCGTGGCAGCGCGGCCGATCCGGTGGCGAAGGTGCTGATCCAGTGACGCGCGGATTCGGGTGGCAGCCAGGGTTTGGAGGTGGGCAGCTTGCAAAACATCGCGTGGCATTCCTCGCGGTAGTTGCGGCCCATTTGTTTGGCGATCCAGGCCTCATATTCGGCCAGCCACGCGGTGAAGATGCGGCCGCTGCGGGTGAGTTCGGTGAGATTGCAGCTGTCGAATGCTTTGAAGTCATACTCGCCGGGGATGACGGGCGTGGTGCGGTGATGGACGTAGCAGCGCTTCGCGTTGCGGATG
>JBKCXA010000381.1:0-17247 GCA_046316935.1 Prosthecobacter sp. | reverse complement strand
GTGCGTCCTTCAATCGCCTGCCGCTGAGAATCCGCCTCCACCAACTGCGATCGCAACCCGCCGAGGAAACCCTCCAGCTCACCCGCTTCAGGCCGCGCCTTCTTCGGCGGCGGCATCTCTCCCGCCTTCACCCGGTCATGCACCCGAGCCCACTCACGGAAGTTCAGCGGCTGCGTCAGGTCAAACGTCAGCGTCGTGAGATCCAGATCACCTTTCTGGACATCCGCGTCGTGGCACTCGACGCAGTGCTTTTCGAGAAAGGCACGGTCAGGCGTGGGTGCGCCGTGGACAGGAAGAACCCCAGCCAGGGAACCCAGCAGCAGCAGGTGCGACAAGCGCATTCGGAGCACGAGAAACATGTTGAAAGAGAATGCCCGATGAAGCTGAAATCTCACAGATTATTCCAGCCAGTCCGCCTATCGTCGGCGTCACTCGTCTTGCTCATGTCTAAATGGCAAGCTCTCTGCCGACTAGCCGCAACAGCCGTAATCGGATACTTGGGCATGAACATTCTCTCTCAAGCCGTTGTAGGGGAGGTCCAAAGGTCGCGGCAGTATTCCCAATGGCGTGTGTTGTCGAAGCGTCCCAAGTTGTCATTCACAGTCAGAATCGTGCAACGCTCGGTGCCTCCGTTCTTGGGACCGCGCAGGCCACGACCAACCATCTGCATGTAGCGAACCCGGCTGAATACCTGGCGTGCGATCAGGATCATGTCCGTCCTCGGCGCATCGAAGCCTGTGGTCAGGACACTGTGATTGCAGAGCACCTTGATTCGTCCGTCCTTGAACTTCTCCAGGAAGTCTCGCCGGGCAGATGGAGGTGTTTCTCCGCTGATTGCCGCCGCAGTGGTCCCGTTGAGGTGCAGCCGAGCTGCCATCTCTCCAGCATGAAGGACTGAGTTGCAGAAGAATAGAATGGATGTTTTCGGATGCTCGCCCACCCGTTGCACCACTGCTTTCAATAGCTCAGCATTGCGCTTTTCATCCACGGCCAGCTCTTGATTGATTTCCTCAAGCAGTTCAATCCCTTCGAGCATTTCGTCAGAGACATTACTCGCGCCTAGTTCGTCAAGTTTTGCCCTCAACTCCGACGGAAGCGGTGGCGGCATTTTAAGCGCTTCGTAATCCTCCTGAGCAAGCACGAGGTCATGCTGGAGCCTGACTTTGAGAGTGCCAGGATCATGGGGCAGCAGCTTGTTGTCGAAGCGGTTCGCGAGCCATTGGTTGTCTGCCGCATTGTCACCACGAAATGGAGTCGCGCTGAGACCGACAATGACCGGTTCATCTTGGTCAACTCTCGTTGCCTTGCCACCTTCCACCCCGAGCCAGTGCAAAACTCGTGTGTAACTCAGAGCAATGGCGTGGTGGCACTCATCAATGACCATCATTCCCGTCCGGGTGAGCCACTCGAGATCAGGACTGTCAACACGTCCGCTTAACGTCTGAATCGAGGCCACAATCACAGTGGGCTTGCTGAGTTCAGGCTTTCGAGGGTTGGGATTGCCACCCCACATGCGACATATCCGCAGGTCAGTGCTCAGGAGTCCGCGATTGATCCAAACTTGTCGGAACGCTTGGACTGCCTGTTCACACAGCTCATCGGTCTGCGCCACCCACAGCACCGTTCTAGTGGTGCCTTCTGGATTCAGGATGAGTTCCACGGATGCTTGGACGACCACTCGAGTCTTGCCGCCGCCGGTCGGGAGACTGACGACACCGCGCCTTCTGCCTGAACCATTCGAGATGATCACGCGGAGTCCTTCATACACTTCCTCCTGATAATCATGCAGGGGTTTAAGTTCGATTGGGCCGCTGATGAACTCCTCCGCGTCACGCCGGGCTGAGGACGCAGCCGCATACTCGGGGCCGAAGCCAATGCTCTCTACAAACGCCCGTCCATCGTCTGAACTCCAAAGTCTAGGTGGCTTGAGTCCATTGGCTTCGAGTGCTTGGTGGAGCTTCGCTAAAGTCGCAGTGCCACGCAGAGCTAAAACCACCTCGGCGAGTTGCTCCTCGGTGAGTTCTTCCAAAAACGACTTTCCGCGAAGATCACCCAAAACTTCAAGCAGCCGGTCACGACTACGGCCAACTGCTTCAAACAAGCGCTCTGGTAACGTGGTGCATTCTCGAACTTTCCTCCGCTGCTCCTCGACCTGATCATCCCAAAGTGCTCTGAAGGCCACCGGTGGTTCCTGGTTCAACCAGCCCGCCCCTGCCAGCTCGGCGATCAGCAGCTTCAGCATCTGCGAGCGTGGTTTGCTGCTCAGTTGCGCTCGATCTGCCAGTAGTGTGCCCTTCCAGAACAAGCAGGCAACCGATTCGCCGTGACCGTCTAAACAAAGTTTGAGGTTCGAGACAGACTGACAGGATGCCGTTTCACGATGCTCATCGTGCAGGACGCAACTCAACTCAGGAAAAACAGCGATCAAAGGTGCGGGAAGAACCGCATCCTCAAATCGAGGCTCCAGCAGATGATCGAGGCTTTGAGCACCACGCTCAATCCACTTGTTCAAGGTTTCGGCATCCAGAGTGACCGCAAGCCTTCCGCTCGCGCGAGCGCGTCGGGTCAGTTCGGCTGATTCGGAGACGAAGATTTCATGCAACGGAACAACACCATTTTGCCAGGGCAAGGTGACGGGAACCAGATCGCTCTTGGCAGCAGCAGTCCACAAGTCACGCAATTCGTCTGCATCAAGCGCAGCGGGCGTGGCCTTGAGTTCGATAAGCGCGTTCCACAAGTCCTGGCTGTCCTCGGGTGTGGCTGGAGTTTGCGGCTCTGTTTTGGTGAGAAAGGCGACTGCTGCCGAAAAGCGGTTCCATTCGGGGATCAAGGAAGCGGCTGGAGTGTTGCGATGCTTGATCAAGGCAGCAACTCGCACGCAGCTATTGCCGATTGCCACTCGGCCATGCTTGTCGATAAGCCAAAGCAGGGCGTGAGGCACTGGCGTGGGTGGGTAATGCTGGTTGTTGCGATGGCAGAAAGTGATGGTGGGGCTGAACGCAGTCGCTCCAACCCATTCCAGCAGCACCTTGGTTAACACCACATTCGCGTTGTCCTTCAAAGTGGCGAGCAGAGGCCAACCTTTGGGCATTGCGATCAATTTTGGCTCCAGGAAGCTAGGATCGGCAGGATTCGGATGCATTTGGCGAACTTGTCGCCGCCAGTAGTAAAGCCATTCCGACACCAGATTTCCATTCTCCTTCAAAACGGCAGCATGGCTTCCGGGACCGTTGTCACCCAAGGGAAAATCTGAGACACCAATGTTGGAGAGAAGTTCCTCATCGCCTCTGTGCATGTCCATATCCACAAGCATGAGCTTGTTGGCATTATTGGTATCATCATCACTGACTATCCGGCCTGGAAGCAGAGCTTCGTCCGACACAACCCACTGACCGTCACGGCGCTTCACCCTCACCTTGGTCTTGTTCTCACCAAGAAAGCTATCGAGGATGCTTGTGGGCGCTGCCCTGAGTTTATTCCACAAGTCGCGCCATGGTGCATCTGCCGTGCGAGGTGCGCCAACGGAGTTCAACGCCTGCCTCAGCAGTGCCAGCCACTGCTGCTCATCCAGAGCCCGAACCTTCATCACTTCGGTTACGAGGTGCCTGCCTTCGCGGTCTTGAGAAAGGAAGGACGCTACCAGCGGCAATCCGGAGGTGTTCTCGGCGGCTGTGGACAAGAACAACTGATCGGGGCGCATCAAATCCCCCACCTCAGATGGAATGATCGCTAACCGGACTCTGTCAGCATTCCAAGCCTGCTGGTTCTGACAGGCGATAGAATATGCCTCCGCCAGTTTCAGCACCTTCACTGCAATCTCAGCCTCAGAAGATCGAACATCCGCAAACCAGTCTGAAACATCCCGAGTGCGAAGGTTGGGTTGCTGATCAACGGCCTCTAGCTGCGGCTTCAAACGATCAGCCAGTGCCTTCAAACGGCTCACTCGATCACTGCTCATGTAGCACGACGGATGCACCATCTTCCCCCGCTGCTCAGATGATGCGAGGGCTGCCCACTCTCCAGACAAGTCACCTTTTTCGCCTGGATGTCGCCAAAGCTCAGCCCCGTTCCTGAGCGCAGCTTGTTCTGTGGCATCTGGGATGACAGATGTCTGCTTCAACGCTTCCCAAATCGAGGAGATAAGTGGAGCTGCGACTTCATCATTTCTACACTGCCTTGGAAAGTATTCCAAAATTTGACCGGGATCATCCGGGGAAGAGAGACTCTCAAGGCGGGCGACAATCAACTCGGCAGCCATGCGCATGAGCCCAGTGTTCCAATCACCGCTGATGATCGTGTCTCGCGCGGAATCGACTTTCCACGGTGCATTCAAGATGCCTGGAAGGTGTGTCTCGGATTCTGTGGGGAAGAAGGCCCAGAAACGCCCTGCTTGCGCACGCTTTCCATCCAGAGGGATGGCCCACGATATTGGAACCTCGCTGCGTGCATGAATATCAGTGGCATCGCTGAATGCTCTGAGGTCGCTAACGTGAACAATCTCTTCTTTAATTTGCCATCGAGATATTGTTTCGGAATCGTGCAGGGTGGCATCAAGCCCGAATCGCTCACATCTCAGCAAGCGTTCACCATTGATGCCATCATCCAGGCGTAGCTGAACGGGCACTGGAAGGAAGAGCAAAAACTCAGCGGGGAACGCAGCGATTTTCTCCCGCATCCGCGTCACTACAGATTCTTCGGAAATTTCAGCGCGAATCACGGTCGTGGCCCATGGAAACATCTGCGTTACTTCCAAAGCCTCATCATCAGTCATGGTCCAGGCAAGTCGAAGGCCCGGCGTCTTGTGCTCATCAAACCTGTCATGAAATTTCTGGCGGAGTTCGGCACGGCAACGCTCTGGATCAAATGTGAAAGCAACGGTGCTACTACAAACATCAATTCTCCCGCCAAGTTTTAGCAGCGACTTGAATCCCAACCCAAACCTGCCGATCTGATTCTGACGTTTAGAGGACCTGTGTGAGGCCAGAAGTGCCTCAATACCATCACGGGAAATCGGTGCGCCCGTATTTGCGGCGTAGAGATAACGCCCTCGTAGTAGCAGTGAAACTTGTGATGCCTCTGATTCCTCATCATGGGCCGCTTCGAGGATCGCATCTGCGCCATTCTGAACCAGTTCAAGCACCTGACGGTATTCATAGCCACCACCGACAACTGTTTGCTCGATGCCGTAATGCTCCAAAATCCAGCTTGGGCACTCATGATATGCACGCAGCGAGCTTTCTCGGGCTTCATCAATGAATTGATTGAACTCTCTAGGCATGGATCGTGACTTGGTTGACTGCGTTACCATCAATCGCCGTTTTCTTCACGATACTGATCGCGAATGTCTTTGAGTTTTGTGTGCGTGCCATCCTCGTTCACTCTGCGCCAGTGTTCCCAGCCGTTTTTCGAGCCCCCACTTATGTATTGAGCGGCACTGGACAACGAATCGAAGGCTTTCCAGCCATCCTGTGTGTTCGCGCGGATACGCCCATTACTCTCAAACCTGCCTTCAAAGACACCACTGGAGTTCGACCACCACAGTTCAAGACGATCATCAGTGGACAAGTAGCCAGCTTTTAGCAGATCAAGCGGCTGAACATCGTAGTAGGCGCGTGGGCCAGTGTTGGCTGTGCGTGAACGAATCTGATTCCGCAGGATTCGGGCTTTCTTTGCGATTTCACCGAGCTTCCCACACAGTTCTTCCAGAGCCGGGAGAAACCTGCCCGCGTCAGACGGCGCGGGAGCAGGAACATCTCGTGCCGCCAGCTCACATTGCTTGTCCACCAGTTCAGCCGGGATCAAAGTCACCCCGTGCGACTTCAATTGGTCGATCAAGCCCTCAATCCTGCGGAGTTCCTGCTTTTCCTGCGAAGAAAGGCCGGATGGCCGGTCTTCTGGAAGCGGAATCGCCTCCACTTCATCCAGCCAGTGGCGGATGGCTTCAAGGTGTTCGGTGAGTCTGGTGTCCATAGATGTAGTTATTGATGACTGCCGAGGTTTATCGCGCTCACAACCCCATCAGCACCCGCAGCCGGTCTTCGACTGCCGCCATCGTGGCTGGCAACACGCTTCCCCAGCGGGTGATGAGGCGGTCTTTGCTGATGGAGCGGACGGCTTCACAGAGAATCGCGGAGGCATTGGTGAGGGCACCTTCGGGTGGTTGGACATGGACATGGAAGGGGATGTTTCTCAGTGTGGAGGTGATGGGGATCACGACCACAAGATCAGCCCGGCTTTGATTGAAGGGATCCACGGAAACGACGAGGACGGGGCGACGCCCGGCCTGCTCATGGCCGCGAACGGGATTCAAGTCGGCGAGCCAAATGTCGCCTCGCGCGGCAGCGGGTCCGGTGGGCATGGATCAGGGCGCGTAGGGTTGCATGCCGTCGGCGCTGGTGCCGTCGAGGTCGTTGATCTCCCTGCGGTAATCGCTGGCTGCCGCTGGGTCGGAGGCAAGGGTTTCGTAAGCGGCTGCGGCCTGGGCAAGAAAGCGGTGGCGACGATAAGTCTCCAACGCGGCATCGAGAACGACGGTCATGCTGGTGTCGGCGTCGCGAGCGAGTTGAGCGAGAAGGCTGCGACCTGAATCTGAAATGCGAACGGTGGCTGGCATGGTGCTAGTTTACATTCGTGCATACATTTATGTCAACACGCTGTCTTTGAGAAGGTTGGTCGTCTTGCCTCCGCGTCGTGGCACTCGACGCAGTGCTTTTCGAGAAAGGCACTGCGACCATCAGGTTCAGCGTGAAGGGCTTGAGCGCCGAACACGAGAAGCACCTGAATGGAACGCTGGAGGAACATGAAAGACAGGTATTGAGGATAGGACAGCGAATCGCCGGACCCACGGTTCATTCCGTGCGGCGGTTACCGTTGGCTTCGGCATCGGGTTTGTTGACGGGGGACCATCGGGCGGCTTCAGGGAGGTGAAACATGGCGAAGCTGGTGAGGAAGGGATAGTTGCACACGCAGCCGTGGGCGAAGTTTGGTGAGTTCAGCAGACCAGCGGCGGGGATCATGTTGTTCGTGCAGCCGGCGCGCGTGCTGCTGAAATAGCTGCGCTCTTTGGTGGTGAGATCGAGGTAGCACGCCGATGCGCTGCGGAAGGTGACGAGCGCATCACTGCCGACGTAGCGATTGCAGCCGACGCCGCGCCCGCCGACCTGGGAGAAGCCCGCCGCTGGCTTCCCCGTCGCTGGATCGAGCAGTGTGCCGTCGTCACACACGATCAGATCACGCGTGAGGGTGGGCGGCTCGAAGCCGACGAGGTCGCTGAGCCGAGCCTGCGTGCTGCGGGTCCACAAAGGACTGCCGCTGGTGGCATCGAAGGCATGAAAGCGATGCCTGTCCACGATGGCGAGCACGAGATTTCGCGCAGGCTGGTAGTGCAGGGTGGGTTTGAGCGCATTGTCATGGAAGATGCGCTCCCAGCTTGCGGTGCGGGTGCCTTGCTCGGGCCTCGCAGGGGCTGTGAGAGGTGCGCTCCAGAGTTTCTCGCCGGTCTTTTCATCCAAAACGGAGAGCGTGGTCTCGATGGCGGGCATCTTCTCGGCCTTTTGTCCACGATCCGTGGCGTAACCGGCCACCAGCACCTTGCCGCCGCCGAGCGCAAAGGCGGCACGGCCCTGCTCGCTGCCATGCTGCCAGCGCAGGGTGCCGGTGTGGCGGTCCAGCGCCACGATTCTGCCAGCGAGCGCGATGAAGAGCGTATCGCCACTCACCCGCGCCTCGTCCCATGGGCTGGCATCCTCTGGCACACGGATGGGCTCCAGTTCCTTGCCCGTGGCCGCGTCAAAGACCCGTGCCTCGCTCTCATGCGGCACATAGATGCGGTCGTGGGTGGCGATGTAGTTGCCATCCGTCGGGCGTGAGGTGGTGCGGTGGTCGGAGTGGCGCAACTCTGTCTTTTGTGACTCTGGAATGACGGCGTGCCAGAGATGACGGCCCGTGTAGGCATCCGCCGCGTGCAGGTCACGTCCCGCGAGCATGATGAGGCGGCCTGACGCGATGAGCGGATAGGGATTGCGATCGTGATGATACTCAAAAGCGGGCGTGAATCCGCGATCAATGCCGCCGCTATACCAAAGCAGCGCAAAGGGCGGCACCGCCAGCGTGTCGCTGGAGGCAAAGGTATTGCCAGCGCCTGCGGCCTCATGCGTCCAATCATCCGCGCCAGTGGGTGCGGCGATGCGGCGGATGGTGGCGAGTCTTCCTTCTTGGGTGAAGGTGTAGCCGCCGCCTTTTTCAGCGTGGTTTCGCGCCATCTCGATCAATTGCTCACGCAGCGGCAGGATGGCCACGCCGCTGTGCGGCCGCAGGCAGTCCAGCGCGGTGCGTGTCCATGGACGACCGCCATTGTCGAGGTGCTGGGTATGCTCGCACATCACCAGTTCGGCGAAATAAGGCGGGAGCTTCAGTGTGTCCGAGGTGCCGCTGATGATGTGCAGCCGTCTTGCCCAGGCACCGAGATTTTGAACGGAGGAACGAGCCGCGGCGGCCTTCACCGCATCGTTTTCGACCACGATGACTCGCAAGGTGCTTTGCAGTGCCAATTCCTTGGCCAGCTCACCCGTGCCCCAACCGAGCACGAGGGCGTTTCCAGCATCGGGAAGGCTTTCGCGGAGGTTTTTGATTTGCACGCGATAAGGGCTCGTGCGCACCAATTGCGCGATTTCGGGCTTCGGAAGCGGCGCGGCGGCTTTTTCGCCAAACACGAGCAGTTTACCTGTGCTCGTCGTCACGATGAGTTTTCCGCTCGCTGCGATCATGCCGACGGGTGTGCCGGGAACCTTCATGCGCCAGGTGATGCGTGGCTTTTCGCCGTCTTTGGGCAGAGGAACGGCGGCGATTTCATTTTCGCCCGCGAGATAGAGTGTCTCGCCCGCGAGCAGCTTCACCGTCATGCCCTTCACATCGAGTTCCCAGCGCACCGGGAACTCCAGGCGGCGCCGCAGTTGCATCTTGCCGATGAGCCTAAGCGCATCGATGCGCCACGAGCCGGAGTCGAGATCATAAGCCCGCAACACGTCGTAAGCCGGAGGCCTCACACGAGTCACGCCGCGCTCGACGGCCAGGTTTTTGATGTCGCGATACTCGGTGCGGAACATCGTGCGCGGCGTGAATACCGGCAGGCCCGTCTCGCCAACCTCATGCCGCGTGCCCGTGGGGGCGAGATGCAGCACGGGACGCTCCGCCATCTGAAAAAGCTGCCCCGCGCTGGCTGACTCCGGCTGGATGTTCACGCCGAGAGCGGGATTCCGAGGATCAAACATCACGCTGCGCTTTCCATCCGCCTCGCTGATCTGGATGACGCCATCCGCCGCGAGTTTTTCCGCATACGCGGCAGGCTTTTGCAGCAGCGCGAGGAAGTCCTCCCAACTCACCGGACCATGCGGCAGCTTTTCGATCTCCGCCGCGCTCGTGCCCATCAGAGCGCCGCCTTGAAACCAAAAACGCTCATGCCCACACAGTGCCCAGGAGCCGCGCGGCACGGGATAATACTTCGTCCAATAGCCAGCGTAAGGGTCGAGCCTGCCACTCGCCGGATCGAGAAAGGCCGCCAGCGCCCGGCCGCTGGGCAGCGCCACTTTACCGCCGATGAGGGCCAGGTAGCCATGCGGCGGCAGGCCGATGTCAGCCATCTTCCCATGCTGCTGCAAACCATTGTCGATCTGCGCGATCTCGCCGTTGCGCCACTTCACCGCGCCTGTCGAGGCATCCAGCGCGAGCGCGAAAACGCCCTCCGAAGGCCATAAACCACATCCTGCGAACAGCACGCCACTTTGCAGCACCACGCCTCCACGCACCGGCCACCGCGAGCACAGCCTGTCATTCACCAGCATCCGGTGATCCTGCCTGTCATCCGGAGCGGCCCGCGTTTTCCATTTCAGCGTGCCGCTGGCTGCATCCACGGCATAGACATAACCATCATCGCTGCCGAAGAAGACGCTGCCGCTCTCCACCACGGGCGCAAAACGCACCGGCCCCTCCGTGATGAAGCGCCATCTTTCCTCGCCCGTGCTCAAATCATACGCGGTGACGCCATCCGTGGTGTTGGAGGGCACGAACAGCACGCCATTGGCCGCCACCGGTTCATTCGCCTCATCCGCGCAGAGGCGGAAATGATAATCAAACGCTGGATCAGGCATTCCAAGCTCTCGCGACCACGCCTGCACGAGTTGTGCAGGCAAAGCATGCCCCGTGGCGCCCGAGCGTTGGGCATCGTGCCGCCAGGCTGGCCAGTCAGCCTCCGCAGCAAGGAGCTTCGTCAGCGGTAGTGAGAAGAGAAAAAGGAGGCACGAAGCTTTCACGACTGGGACAAGGGTGATGGGTAATGGAACCGGAGATGTGCTTGAGCAAACTTTCACGCCAGGAGGTTGCTGATCGTCTTATCCGTCACGCCATTGAAGTTCTCCGCCTCGATGCAGAAGCTGTGGAGGAAGGTGAAGCGTGAGAAGCGAGATGTCATGGAGAGGCCATTTACGAAACTACAATCCACCAGTTCACACCGTCTCCAGTCCCGCGAGTGTCTCCTTGTTGCTGCTGCCGAACTTGTCCACCTCCACGCCCATTTGGTGGGCGATTTGCACCCAGAGATTGCAAAGCGGTGGCGGGTTCTTGGGGTCGTGGGCGATGTGTTGGCCGTGTTTGAAGCCGCCACCGGCGATGAGGATGGGGAGGTTCGTGGCGTCGTGGCTGGAGGCGTTTCCCATGCCGGCTCCGAGCACGCAGGTGGCGTGATCGAGCAGTCGTGCACCGCTTTGATCAGGCTGCTTCATTTGCCCGAGGAAGCGGCCCCATTCTTTGAAGAGATCGCGCTCTAGCAGGGCGAGTTTTTCGATCTTGTTCGGGTCTTGGCCGTGGTGGCTGAGGTCGTGATAGGCGTAGGACTCGGCGGGCTTTGAGGGTGTCTTGGTAGTGCCGATGAAGTAGAGCGTGATGATGCGGGTGAGGTCCGTCTGAAAGGCGAGTCGGGAGAGGTCAAGCATGAGACCGAAGATCTTCGTTCTCTCCTCAAGCGAAGGGTCTTTGATCACGGGAACGCCGGGATTGGGCTTGGGCTGTGTGGCAAAGGCTTCATTGGCCACCATGCGTTGTTCGAGTTCACGCACGCTGGTGAAGTATTGATCCAATTTCTCGCGATCTGCTGCTCCGAGGCCGTTTTGCATGCTGCGAGACTGGGTGGCGACTCGGTCGAGGATGCTGCGGCCTTCCTGGATGCGTTGCACCTCGGCTTTCACCTCGGCGGGTGTGCCATTGATGAAGAGTCGAGCGAACATTTTCGCCGCGCTGGCCTCTGCAGGCAGTGCCACACCGCTGCGCGAGTAGCTGAAGCTGGAACCCGTGCCGGGCGAAAGCGCGAGCGAGGCATAGCGTGTCTGGCTGCCGATCTTTTCAGCGATGAGCTGATCCAACGAGATGCTGTTGCGGAAGCTGGGTGAGCTGGGGTGAGGTGCGCCGGTGAGGAAGGATTTGTCGGAGTTATGGCCGTCACGCACATCAGGATGATTGAGGCCAGAGATGACGCTGAACTCACGACGATGCTCCTTGATGAGGTCGAGATAAGCAGAAGGCGTGTAGTCGGCTCCCGCTTCTTTGGGAAAGAAGTTCGGGCCGTGGTAGCTGAAGTAATTGCCCACGCAGAGGAAGCGTTTGGGAGCTTTGACTTCAGCCGCCAATGCCGCCTGCATGGCCTCCAGCCAGGGAAGTGCCATAGTGATGCCAGCTCCGCGCAAAAGAGCACGACGGGAGAGATGTTTGCGGGTGGTGATGGTCATGGAAGCGGAGATGGGGAGATGGGGAGACAATCAGACAGGGAGACAATCAGACAGGGAGACAGGAGGAGCGGCGCACTTGATCGGTCAGCTGATAGACCTCCAAGTCCGTGTTTCGCACGATCTTCGTCTTCCGTTCATTCGAGTGTTCTGTTTGTTTCATAGCCTCAAAGTCTGATTGTCTCCCCATCTCATTGTCTGATTGTCTCATGGTCCGCTACTTCCTCAGAAACAGGGGTGATTGGATGATCTCATGGAGCAACGTGCGCACTCCGAAGTCCTTGGCGCGGGCTTGAGTCACGATGTGTTCGAGCGGCTCACGGTCGGCGAACTGGATGCGGCCGCCGGTGAGGTGGATGGTGAGTTTTTCGGCGAGGCAATGGGCGAGCTGTTCGGGATGGGCGAGCAGCAGTTGTTTGAACTCATCGATGTCTTTGAAGCGGCGACCATCGGCGAGGGCGTAGCTGGGATCGACCTTGGGCCCGGCGATGTAGAGGCGCTGATCGGTGCCTGGATAGCTGACAAGCTTGTCTTTCGCGGACTCGGGCACGGCGCGGTAGGTGTCGCGCCAGCGCCCGGTGACATCGAAGGACTCGAGGGCAAAACCAGGTGGATCGAGCTGGGCGTGGCAGCCTGCGCAGGCGCTTTGATTGCGGTGTTTGTCGAGCTGTTCGCGGATGGTCGTGGCACCACGGATGTCTGGTTCGATGGCGCTGACGTTTTTCGGCGGTGGATCAGGGGGTGTGCCGAGGATGCGGTCGAGGATGTAGGCTCCACGCACCACGGGCGAGGTGGTGGTGCCATTGGCGCTGACTTTCAAAACGGCTCCCTGAGTGATGAAGCCTCCGCGTCGTGAATGGGCAGGCAGGGCGACTTGCCGGATGTGCTCGCCTTTTACTCCGGCGATGCCGTAGTGCTCAGCGAGGCGTTCATTGAGCATGGCAAAGTCCGAGTGAACGATGTTTCGCACGCTGAGGTCCTTCTTGAGCAGTTCATCGAAGAAGGCGTGGGTTTCCTGCATCATGCAGGCTTGGAGATAGCCTTCAAACTCAGGGTAGAGCTTCGTATCGGGCTGCGTGAAGTCGATGTCGCGGAGATTCAGCCAACTGGCCAGAAACTGCTGCGTGAAGCGACGGCCCTTGGGGTCGGTGAGCAGGCGCTCGATTTGTCTGCGCAGTTCAGCGGGTTCATGAAGCTTGTTTTCTGCGGCGAGGCGCAGCAGTTCAGCATCCGGCGTGCTGCTCCAGAGGCCGTAGCTGAGTCTTGCGGCCAAAGCATGATCATTCAGCTCTCCAGGCTGCTCTTGGAGAAAAAGGAAGTGTGGCGAACAAAGAGCCAGCTTGTAGGCGGCACGCAGCGCTTCATCAAAGGCGCGGCCTTTGGTGAGTTCTTCACGAAACAGACTGAGATGCTCTTCGAGTTCAGCGGAGGTGATCGTGCGTCGAAATGCCTTGGGTAAAAACGAGCTTAGCAGGCGCCGCGCATCCGCTTCAGTGCCTTGGGTCAGTGGAACATCGCCATAGAGAAGCGTGTGACCGCGTGGTGGCCAGGTTTCGTGCAGAGGTCCTTCGATCTCCACCCACTGCACAGCGGTGGCGTAGCTCTGATTCATGGCGACCTCTCCTGGCAGCTCCGGGACGGCACGAAAAGGCATGATGAAAATGGTGCGCCCAAAGGGCATGCGTGCCTCCACGCTGAACTCACGATACTCACTCGGACTCGTCTCAAAGTAGCCCAATGGATCGACCAGGCCGCTGTGATACTTCGTGGTGGTGCCGACCTTCACGATCACATGGCGCTCTGGCGACTTTTTATAGCCGCCGCGAGATTGCAAGCTGTCGCGATCAATGATGGCCTTCACTCGAAAGGTGAAGCGATAGCGCTCTCCGGGCACAGGTGGATTCCACGCGACGAGTCCACCATGCGGCACACCTCCGCCCATCGAGCGAATGGCCAGTGTGCCATCCTCGGCGCGAGTCCAGACGATGCGCTGAAAGCCGGCACGCCAGTCTTTCCACGTCTCTTCATAGTCGGTGCGGATCTTCGTCGTCTTTGGCTGGGCACCGCGTGCCGTGGCGGCTTGCAGAGCGGCCTCAGCGGCTTCGAGATAGCGCTCCAGATGCGTGGAGGAGAGGTTCAAGGCATCGCCCACATTATCAAAACCCTCTGCGGTGCCGTCCTCGGGCAAGAGGTCACGCAGCGGCTTGTCGATGCCGAGCAGGTCATGCAGCGTGTGCTCATACTCGGTGCGATTCAGCCTGCGGGCCACGACACGGCCTTCACGGGCTGCCTTTGCCTCAGAGTGCTGCTGCAGCGGCTCATGCACGGTTTTGAGAAAGGATGCCAAGAGGGCAGCTTCAGGCCGCTTTTTGTTTTTTGGAGGCATTTCGCCCCGCTGCACTTTGTCATGCAGCTTGACCCAGAGTTGGAAGTTCGCCGCATCGTCCGGCTTCCATGAGAGGGCGGTCAGATCGAGGTCGCCTTTTTTGGTTTCGGCATCATGGCAGTCGATGCAGTGCGTCTCAAACATCGGCTGCAACTGCGCTGACCACTCGGCGGCATGGGCCGGTGCGGCGAGCAGCAGGCAGATGAGCAAAGAATGACGCATGAGCATGGCGCAGGTTAGGGCTTGAGTTTGCGGCAGAGCCGAAAGCCGACGTCTTTATAGAGGCTGGTCGGCAGGACGCTGGTGCGGGTGGTGGAGCGCAGGGAGAGTGCCTCATCCGGCCAGCCACCACCGCGAATGACGCGCTTCGTTTCATAGGCGATGCCTTCCGTCCACTCCCACACGCTGCCGCTTTGATCCAGGGTGCCGTAGTGGCTGCTGGCGGCGGGATAACTGCCCACATCGAAGAGATAGATGCTGCCCGGCTTGTAGTAGTCGCTTTGGGAAAACGCGTAGCCATTGCTGACGCCGTTGTTCTTGCCGTCGGTCCAATAATAGTTCGCTGCGTTGGTCTGAGTCGCATCCGGTTTGCAACTCACCGGCGGCTCATCACTGCGGGTGGCGTAGCGCCAGTAGCGCCTGGCAGCGGCATCATAGTAGGCGGCTTTATACCATTCATCCTCGCTCGGCAGCCACACGAGGGCCTCAGCGCTGCGAGGGGCCAAAGCGCGGCCCTTGGCGATGTCGTAGGCTCCGGTTTCAGTTTGCCCGCCATGCATCCAGTTCGCGAAACGCAGCGCATTCGGCAGGCTGATGTTCACGATGGGCTTTTTGTCATTCCCCGCACTCACGGAGTAGCGGTAGCTGCCTTTTTCACCTGTGCGGATGATGCAGCCCTGCTCGCTGCGAATGTCATCCAGCCCTTTCGGCATCGGCGCACCATCCATCTGCGGGATGTAGAGGCCGAGCGTGTCCGTGGCCGCCATGGCATTGAGAAAGGCCGCATACTGCGCACACGTCACTTCATGCTTCATGATCTGAAACTCGTAGGCCACCGCACCAAAGCCCGATTTATCCGCAGGATTGCCCGGATCACCCACCGTGACCCATTCGGGCTCATCAGCGGAAAGTGAGGCTGTGCAGAGCAAAAGCAGTGGGAGGAGGCGAAGCATGTCAGAGAAAAGATAAACGCGGTGTCGTGCGATGGGCGCTACGGCTTTGGCATGGCCTTCAGCGCCGTCACCATGCGCTGACCGAGGATGAAGCATCCGGCGGACTTGATGTGGACGTTGGTGGGGCTTTCAAACTCAAGGTCGTTGGATTTCACGACCGCGAATCGAGGATCAGCCGCGGCCAGGCCATCGAGTGCTTGGTTGATGCCTTTGCTGCCTGCATCCAGCTCACGGATGTGCCCGGCGATGATGGGCAAATCAGCGCCAAAGTCCTGACGAAAGCGTGCCAGCAGATGCGTGAGGTTTTTTTGATGCTGCGCCGAGGTTTGTTTCACATCGGACTCGCCCTGATGCCAAAAGAGAGCCTTCACCTTCCACTCGATGCCGAGTGCCTCCACCTGTCGCCGTGCATCAGCGAGGTAGCGGGTGAAGCTGCCATAGATGCCGGCATCGTTTGGCTTTCCAGGCTCTCCGGGCTGCCAGTCGATGAGGTCATTGAGGCTGGAGCCGCAGACGCAGTATTGAATGAAAACGATGTCCCGCTTGGAATGCTCCACCAAGGCGGAAGCCAGGCCACCACCGGAGCTTTTGGGATTCACGTTCTCAATAAAGGTGTGTTTCGCCGTGTCAGGCCGCGTGGTGCAGCCCATGCCGAAATAGTGAACGGTGTGCTCACCCTTGCCAGGCAGTGCCGAGAGATTGCTCAAGCGCCAGCCATTCGACTGGCCTGCGACGATGTAGATGTCCGCAGGCTGTGCCTGAGCCGTGGTGATGAATGCCGCGAGAACGAAAAAGAGTGCCTTCATGGGGTCAAGGAAGCGGTTCAAAACGGATGTCGTCGAAGTAGCCATGCACGATCTGCTTTTCGTAGCTGTGGACGGACAATTGCAGCGTCTGCTTTTCGGCATCGCCCGCCTTCGTGGTGTAGGTGAGCGCTTCTTTGCCATCCAGCATCACACGCAGGTCCAGCCCGCGCATCTCCAGCACCAGATCATGCCACACGCCGGCGGCGATGGTCATCTCCGCGATCTTCGCAGCACCGATGAACTTGCGGTTCATCTTGCCTTCCGCCTTCAGCTTCTCGGCCTCGGGGCTGCCTTTGGGGTGCAGGATGTCTTCGTCCCAGGCTTTGATCATAGTCTCGGTGATGTGGATGCCGCTCAGATGAAAATTGCGCTCCAGCAGCCGGTTCATCCCATTGTAACCGACACCCACGAGTCCCTTCGGTGGCAGCTTGAAGCGCAGGCTCACTTTGACATCGGCACCTGCCACACGCCGAGTCAGGCCCGAAGGATGCACGCCCGGCGAGGTGTTGGCTTGCAGCTCTCCGTTGATGATCTGCCACCAGAGTGGACGATCTTCTTTCTTCGCGGAGGTTTTGCCATCGGGATGCCAGCCATACGCTCCCCAGTTGGCATCAAAAGCCGCTTCGGAATCAAACGACTCCGTCCAGCGACTGAGGTCGGCTTTCTCCTGGGCGATGGCCGCTGTGGCGAGAAAGAAAAAGGTGAGAAGTCTTTTCATGAGGTTGAGAGGGTGAAGTTACTTGGTCTTCGGTGTGGCGATGGTCACTTCATCGATCACAAAAACGCCGCCGTAGCCAGCGAGCACGAAGGCGGCTTTTTCTTCACCGACAAAAGGATGCTCCAACTCCACGAGCACTTTGTTGTCCTGCCGCACGAGCAACTTGTCGCCTTTGCACTCGATGCAGATGCGACGCCATTCTTTGGCATCCTTCGCCTCAGTCGCGACTGTCACCGGCTTGAAGCTGCTCACATACGGCGGATCGCCTTCCTTCGTCTGCGTGCGATCCACCACGGCAAAGCGATTCGCCGCACCATAGACCGCGTAGCCAAAAGCTGTCTTTTGCCGAAACCCGATGGCGATGGACTGGCAAGCATGTGGCTTCAGCAAGAAC
>JBKCXA010000380.1:0-3399 GCA_046316935.1 Prosthecobacter sp. | reverse complement strand
CTCACATGGGCGCAAGGAAGCCTTTGCCAGCCTCGTAAAAGCCGCCCACCTTGGAACCCCCACCCACATCCATGAACAACCGTCGTCACTTCATCCAAACCGCGGCCGCCAGCATCGCCGCGCCCCTCATCCTCCCCTCCCGCGTCTGGTCGCAATCGGCCAATGGCAAGATCCGCATGGGCTTCATCGGCCTCGGCAAGCAGATGGGCGGCCTTATCGGCAAATTCCTCCAGTATCCCGAAGTTGAGGTCGTGGCCGTCTGCGACGTTTACGACGTGCGCCGTGACCTTTACAAGAAGCGTGTGGACGACCATTACGCCAAAAACGGCGGCACGGGCAAGCCCTGTGAGACCACCGGCGACTTCCGCCAGATCACCGAGCGTGCGGACATTGACGCCGTGTGCATCGCCACGCCGGACCACTGGCATGCCATCATCACGAACAGCGCCCTCAGCCACGGCAAGGACGTGTATTGCGAGAAGCCGCTCACGCACAACATCCACGAGGCCGTCTCCGTGGTCGAAATGACCAAGAAGCACAACCGCGTGCTCCAGACCGGCTCCATGCAGCGCTCCAGCAAGGAATTCCGCATCGCCTGCGAGCTCGTGCGCAATGGCGTCATCGGCAAAGTCGAACGCATCACCATCTCCATCGGCGATCCCGCCAAGCCGAACGCCTATCCCGAGGAGCCGAAGCCCGAGGGCCTCGATTGGGACATGTGGTGCGGCCCGGCCCCGCTCGTGCCCTTCAACCACGAGCTCTGCCCCGTCGGCGAAAGCAAAACCTTCCCGAACTGGCGCAAGACTCGCGAATTCGGCGGTGGCATGATCACCGACTGGGGTGCGCATCACATCGACATCGCCCAGTGGGGGCTCGGTGAGGATGGAAACGGCCCGGTGGAGGTCAAAGCGCCCGCCGACTACGAAAACGCCAAACGTGGCTGCCAGCTCATCTACGCCAGCGGTGCGGTGCTCACCCATGCGGAAGGAAGCCACGGCTGCACCTTCCACGGCACCGGTGGCGAAGTGAACGTCGGACGTGGCAAATTTGCCCTCAGCCTCGGCGGCAAGGAAGTTCATGCCTTCCACGGCAAGGACAAGAGCACCGGCACCTCCGTGGATCGTGAAGTGGCTCTCGCCGAGCGTGAGTTCCTCAAGGACAAGAAGGTCTCACTCTACGAGAGCAAGGATCAGATCGCTGACTTCATCGCCTGCGTGAAGAGCCGCAAAGATCCGATCTGCCCTGCCAGCACGGGAGCCAGCAGCGCCATCGCCTGCCACCTCATGAATTTCGGCTACTGGTATGGAGCCAACATCAAATGGGATCCTGCCGCGCACACCTTCGTGAGTGGTGGCGATCCGAAATGGCTCACCCGCGAGTATCGCGGGGAGTGGAAGGTCTGATCAGGCGCCAAAATCATCACGCGGGAGCCTCGAAAGGGGCTCCCGCATTTTTTTGGCGGAAGCTTTCGTTCAAGCCGGAGGCTTCAAAGCTTGTGCCCCATCTTCCGCTTCTTCGTTTCGAGGTAGCGTGCGTTTTCGGGCTTCGGCGGGGATTTGACGGGCACCTGTTCGACGATCTCGAGCTTGTGGCCGCCGAGGCCGATGACTTTGCGCGGGTTGTTGGTCATGAGACGGATTTTCCGCACGCCGAGGTCGTAGATGATTTGAGCGCCGATGCCGTAGTCACGCAGGTCCATCGGGAAGCCGAGCTTGAGGTTGGCTTCGACGGTGTCGAGGCCTTGCTCCTGGAGCTTGTAGGCCAAAATCTTGCCGTGAAGGCCGATGCCGCGCCCTTCATGACCGCGCATGTAGATGATGACGCCCTTGCCGGCCTTCTCGATGTGCTCCATCGCGGCATGAAGCTGGCTGCCGCAATCACAGCGGCGTGAGGCAAAAATGTCGCCGGTGAGGCATTCACTGTGCACGCGGACGAGTGTGGGCTCGCTGCCTTTGATGTCGCCTTTGACTAGCGCGACGTGATGGATGCCGTCGAGGTGGCTTTTGTAGAGGTGCAACTTGAACTCGCCATAGTCGGTTGGCATTTCGACGACTTCGATCTGCTCAACGAGCTTCTCGCTCTTCCGGCGATACGCGATGAGATCCGCGATGCTGCAAATCTTGAGCTTATGCTTCTTGGCGAACTTTTTGAGCTCCGGCAGCCGCGCCATGGTGCCGTCCGGATTCATGATCTCGATCAAAACACCAGCTTCACGGAGTCCGGCGAGGCGTGCGAGGTCCGTGGCCGCTTCGGTGTGACCGGCACGACGCAGCACGCCGCCGGGTTTGGCGACGAGCGGGTTGATGTGGCCCGGTTGGACAAAATCATCCGCTTTCGACTTCGGATCGGCGAGCAAACGGATGGTGCGGGCACGGTCGGCGGCGCTGATGCCGGTGGTGATCCCCTTCGCGGCATCCACGGTGACGGTGAAGGCGGTGGTGAAGGCCTCGCGATTCTGCGGCACCATGCTTTCGAGGCCGAGGTTTTTCGCAATTTCACGCGAAACGGGCACACAGAGCATGCCCGCACCCTCGCGAACCATGAAGGTGACCATCTCCGGCGTGATCTTTTCCGCCGCGCAAATGAGATCGCCCTCATTTTCGCGGTCGGCGTCGTCGGTGACGATTACCATGCGCCCGGCGCGGATGTCAGCGATGACGGCTTCGACGGGGTCACAAACCTGTTTTGTAGAGCGGGGCATGGGGATGGCTATGGCGCTGCGATCACGCAAACTGCGTGTAGAGCTTCAGCTCGGCAATACGCTGGGCGACGTCCAGCGGAGTCACCGTTTGCAGCTTGTGCGTGCTGAAGGCCTCGCAGGTATAGCTGGCGACGACGCTGCCGTGCACGACGGCGGATTTGAGGTCCTCAAAGGTGGGCTTGGTCTTGCCGTGGGCTGCCAGCCAGCCGACGAGACCGCCGAGGAAGCTATCACCCGCGCCGGTGGGGTCGAAGACAGAATGCAGCGGGTAGGCGGAGCAGGAGAAGAAGTGTTCCTTCTTCTCACCGAAGAGGTAGCTGCCGTGCTCGCCACGCTTCACGATGACAAATTTCGGACCTTTCGCGAGCAGCTTGCGGCCCGCCTCGACGAGGTTCGTGGTGCCGGCGAACTCCTTTGCCTCGCCGTCGTTGATGACGAGCAGGTCGATACGCTTCAGCACATCATGCAGGCGGTCGTTGGCGATGCTGATCCAGAGGTCCATCGTGTCAGCCGCGATGAAATCTACCGCGCCGCACTGGTCGATCATCTGCATCTGATTCTCCGGGTGCATGTTCGCGGCGATGGCGATTTTTGCCTGCTGGGCGGAGGCCGGGAGCTTCACGGTCCAGTTTTCCAGCACATTGACCGCCACGTTGTGCGTCGTGCGGTTGTTCATGTCCTGATGATACTCGCCTGTC
>JBKCXA010000379.1:0-3029 GCA_046316935.1 Prosthecobacter sp. | reverse complement strand
TTGGAAAAAATCGGCCACGAAGTTACGCAAGGCCTAAGGCGGCGACCTGCTCCTCATCAAGGCCGAGGTAGTGGCCGAGCTCGTGGAGGAGTGTGATGCGCACCTCATCGCGGTAGGTTTCGAGATGGCCATCGCAATCGTGCCAGAGATTGTCGAGGAAGAGGCGGATGCGTGGCATCTCATCGGGCGCGGCGGGTGGCGGATCGCAGCGGGCGTTTCCCTCGAACAGGCCGAGGAGGTCGGGATCGAGGTCTGGCTCGATTTCGAGAAGGGCATCCATCTCCGCAAACTCGATGGTGCAGGCGGCGGCCTCATCGCCGATGACGGGCGGAAGCGACGCGAGCGTGCCCTTGACGACGCTGGAGGCAATGGAATGCAGACGCTCGAAACGCATGACGGCCCACCTTGCCGCGACCGTGGCTGGGTGCATGTGCTTTTGCAGGGCGGGGCAGAATTGATTGTTTTCACGTTGTGATCTGGGGAATCGGGCAAGAAGCCGTCCCGCCCTCGTTTCATCCTGCCGGATGAAACGCATCTCGATCATCGACTCACACACCGGCGGCGAACCGACGCGTGTGGTTTTGAGCGGCATCGCGGCCGAGGAGTTCGAAACCTACCGTCGCGCCATCATCTGCGAGCCACGTGGACATGAGGTGATCGTCGGTGCTTTGCTCGTGGAGCCGAAAGACGCGAGTTGTGCCGCGGGTGTGATTTTCTTCAACAACGTCGGTCTGCTCGGCATGTGCGGGCATGGCATGATCGGCCTCATCGCAACGCTGAAGCATCTCGGACGCATCCACGCGGGCGAGCATCGCGTGGAGACGCCGGTGGGCGTGGTGACGGCCGTTTTGGATGAAAGCGGCCGCGTGAGCATCCGCAATGTACCGTCGTATCGGCAAGCGAAGGGCGTGAAGGCCGGTGAAGTGACCGGAGATGTCGCCTGGGGTGGAAACTGGTTCTTTCTCGTCGCGGATCACGGACTCGATCTCACGCTAAAAAACGTTCCGCAGCTCACGCAGGCCAGTTTGGCCATGCGAGAGGCCGTGCGAGCCGCTGGATATCCGGAAGTCGATCACGTCGAGCTTTTTGGCCCGCCGCAGGATGCCGCGAATCACAGCCGGAACTTCGTTTTGTGCCCTGGTGGCGAATACGACCGCTCACCCTGCGGCACGGGCACCAGCGCCAAGCTCGCCTGTCTCGCGGCGGATGGAAAACTCACTCCCGGCGAGGTTTGGCGTCAGGAAAGCATCCTCGGCAGTGTGTTTGAAGGAAGCTACCAAAGCGGCGAGAGCGGCATCATCCCTACGATCACCGGAGAAGCGTTCATCACGGCTGAATCGACGTTGTTGCTCGATCCGGAGGACCCATTCCAATTCGGCATCGCATGAAATCCCTGCTTTTCCTTACTTTGAGCCTTTCGGCCTTCGCCGCCGACTTCGACGCCGCGCTTAGTTTCCCGAAGCGAACCGAAAACAAGGTCTTCCGCGACCGCGTGCAGGCGAACTGGCTGCCCGATGGCAAAATGTTTTGGTATCGCGTGCAAACAGCGCCGGGGAAGTCCGAGTTCATTTTGATCGACGCCTCCAATGGCAGTCGCAAAACAGCCGCGACGCTCAAGGAGCTCGGTTTACCGGAAAAAGGGGTAGCGAAGACCTCCAGGATGAAAATCGAGCTGCGACGCACACGGCGCACCGGCGAGTCCTCGGGGCTGAAGTTCATCAACCAGCTCGACGAGGATGTGGAGCTCTACTGGATCAATCAGGAAGGCGGTCATGCGCGTTATGGCGGCATCCGCGCAGGCTCGGAGCGCGAGCAGCACACCTTTGACGGCCATGTCTGGCTCATCACCAGCCGCACGGGTGAGCATCTCGCGGTCGTGGAGGGCGCCTCGCAGATGCAGACGTTCATCATTGATGGCAAAGGCATCTCAAAGGCCAAAAAAGACACGCCGAAGAAGCCAGAACGTGGATTGCGGTCGCCGGACGGTTCGTGCGTGGTCTTCACCGAGGCGGAGAAAGTGGAACGGCGGAAAGTGACGATCATGGAATCGACGCCGAACGACAGCGTGCAGCCGAAGCTGAAGGTCATTGACTACATCAAGCCCGGCGATCCGCTCCCGAAGCCCCAGTGGGTGATCGAGAAAGCCGATGGAACGAAGATTCGCGTGCCGCGTGACCTTTACGAGAATCCCTTCACCGAAAGCGGCGAACTCGACGCGGTGTGGTCACCGGACAGCAGCGAGTTTTACTTCAACTACAACCAACGCGGCCATCAGCTCTACCGCGTGCTCGCGGTGAATGCGAAGACCGGCGCCGTTCGGGTCGTGGTCGAGGAAACGTCGAAGACCTTCGTTCACTACTCCGGCAAAACCTGGCGTCATTGGCTGCATGCCGCCGGCGAGCTGATCTGGATGAGCGAGCGCGATGGCTGGTGCCATTTGTGGCTCTACAACTCCAAAACTGGCCAGGTGAAGAACCAGATCACGAAAGGCCAGTGGCCCGTGCGCGAGGTTTTGCACGTGGATGAGGCCAAGAAGGAGATCTGGTTCCTCGCGAGCGGTTTGCGGGAAAAGGAAGACCCGTATCACGAGCATCTCTGCCGCGTGAACTTCGATGGCAGCGGCTTCAAACAGCTCACGGCAGGCGATGGCAATCACCGCGTCGAGTTCTCGCCGAATCGCGATTTTTTCATCGACACCTGGTCCCGCGCTGATCGTCCGCCCGTGATGGAACTCCGCCGCAGCAGCGACGGCAGTCTCGTGTGCGATTTGGAGAAGGCGGATGCCTCCGCGCTGCTCGCCACTGGTTGGGCCATGCCGGAGCGCTTCGTCGCGAAAGGTCGCGATGGGCAGACGGACATTCATGGCGTGATCGTGAAGCCCTCGAACTTCGATCCGACGAAGAAGTATCCCATCGTGGAGAACATTTATGCCGGTCCGCATGGTTCGTTTGCGCCGAAGGAGTTCAGCCGGTTGATGGGACATCATGTGATCGCCGAGCTTGGCTTCATCGTCTTGCAAATGGACGGTA
>JBKCXA010000378.1:0-4030 GCA_046316935.1 Prosthecobacter sp. | reverse complement strand
CTGCCTCGGGGCGCAAAAGCTGCCTGAAATGGCCGCCGAGGTGCCCATCGACACGTTTTGTCCGCTGGAGGCGGAGAAGCTGCACTACCCACAGACGCAATTTTTCAGCTCGCCGTATTGGGGGCATCCGCGAGTCGGCTCGATCCTGGCCGGAGGCACGAAAGCGGTGCCGCTGAAGCTCCAGCTCGATGCCGGAGAGAAGGAATTCGCCCACGGCATCAGCGCCGGGATGGGCAAGCCGCTGACCTTTGTGCTGCCGAAGGGCGTCTTCACGCGATTCACCGTGCTCGCGGGTTTGCATCCCGAGCTGGGCGCGAAGGGTCGCGTCGAATTCAAGATCAGCGGCGATGGCAAGGAGCTGAAAACGATCACGCTGAACGGCAGCGATGCCGCGCAGCAGCTCGAATGCGAGGTGAGTGGCGTTTCACAGCTCCAACTGCTGGTCACCGGGCGCGGTGTCGATTCAAAGAGCAACTACGCGATCTGGGCGGAGCCAGTGCTGGTCCGGTGAGCAGATTGCCGGGTTACTTGAAGAGCCGCTCGAAGAAGGCCTTCATCTCCTCCCAGGAAGCCTTGTCAGCAGCCTCGTTGTAGGCGGCTCCCTTGCTGTTGTCGTTGCCGGCGGCTTTTTGGGTGAAGGCATGCACGGCGCCGGGATACTGCACGAGCTTGAAGTCCACTCCGGCGTCCTTCATCTCCTGTTCAAAGGCGGCGAGGTCCTTGGCGGGGACGAAGGGATCATCGGCTCCATGCAGGGCCAGGACCTTGCCCTTGATGTTTTTCCCATCGGCAGGGGCAGGGGAGTCGAGGCCGCCATGGAAACTCACGACGCCCTTCACCATGGCGCCGCTGCGGGCGAGTTCGATGACGCCGGTGCCGCCAAAGCAGTAGCCGATGGCGGCGATCTGGGCCGGATCTGCCTGCGGTGTCTGACGGAGCTGCTCCAGACCGGCGAGAAGGCGCTCGCGGTAGAGCTTGCGGTCGGTCTTGTATTTCCCGGCCTCCTTGCCGGACTCCGGCGGCTGCGGGCGGATGCCTTTGCCGTAGATGTCGGCCACGAAGACATTGTAGCCCAGCTCGGCGAGCATGCGGGCACGCATCTTCTCGTTGTCACTGACGCCGGTCCATTGGTGGATGATGAGCACGGAGGGGAGTTTGCCGGTTTTCGTGTCGTCCACGACATGCAGGCCCTCGCAGGTGACGCCGCCGGTGGTGTATTCGACGGCTTTCTCGACCATCCCGGCATGCAAGGTGGCGGCGAGGCTGGCAAGGGTGGCGATCAGGGGGAGGAGGGCGCGTGGTTTCATCCTGCCGACGAGTCTAGGCCGCGTTCTTGGAGCCTCAACGGCGAAGTGACAGGCGCTTGGCAAAGGCGAAATCTGCGTGAGGAATGCCGCCACCCCTTCGCGGGTCCGGTCCCACCTCGCCCCATGTCCCTCCCCCGCTTTCACCTTCCGGCCGCCTCCTGGCTCTCCCCGCACCTCACGCTGGCGGAGGATGAGGCGGCGCACTGCACCCGTGTCATGCGAAAAGGGCCGGGAGACCGCATTGAGATCTTCGATGGCGAGGGCCGGGTGGCGCTGGGCGAGATCAGCCAGGTGGCGCGGCATGCGGTGCAGGTGCGGGTGCTGTCCGAGAGCCGGATCGCTCCGCCCGGCTCGGCAGTGCATTTGTTTCCTGCCCTGATCAAGGCGGAGCCGTTTGAGTGGCTGCTGGAGAAGGCGGTCGAGCTCGGCGCGGCCAGCATCCAGCCGGTGATCACCGAGCGCACGGTGGTGCATCTGGACGCTGCCCAGTCGGATAAGAAGCTCGCCAAGTGGCGTCGCCACATGATCGAAAGCGCGAAGCAATGCCACACGCCGTTCGTGCCGAGGCTGGAGGCGCCGAGGGCCTTGCGCAGCCTGCTGCCCGCCATTGCTGCGGACCTGAAGCTCATTCCCGCCTTGAGCGAGGGCTCACGCACTTTAAAGCAAGTGCTGCCAGCCCGCCAGCCCGCCTCTGTGGCGGTGCTCATCGGTCCGGAGGGAGACTTCACACCGGAGGAGGAGGCAGAGGCGCAAAAGGCAGGCTTTCTGCCCGTCACGCTCGGCCAGCTGATTCTGCGGGCCGAGACGGCCGCCATCAGCACCCTGGCGATCCTCGGCCATGAGTTCAGAGCTTGATGCTGGCCTGACGGTCGCGGGGATCGTCGCGTGGGGGCACTTCCTTCAAATCACGGCGCGGGATACTTTTTCACCTCTGACTGTGTGCCGTCGATGAAGGTGAGTTGCAGTGTCACGAACTTCAAACCGGCGGGCGCTTTGAGGTAGGGCAGGCCTTCGCCGATTTCATACGGACCCTCGCCAGGCTTGGGTGGCGAGAAGGGGAACTCCTTGTCGAGGCTCTCGCTGTCGAAGGAATAGCGGATGGATTTGAGGATGCCGCGATGCACGAGCACGCCGGTGAAGTACACGTTGCCGTTCTGGATGCTGAGCCAGCTGGGGGCGCTCATGTCGAGCATGGACTTGCCCGATTTCACCGCGGCCTCGGCGGTGTTGAGTTTCAGGACGAAGGGGCCGTTCACCTTGTCGGCCATGTCGGTGTAGCGCACTTCCAGCTGGTGCTCGCCGGGTGAGAGCGTGGCGACCATGATGGTCTGGCTGGGCATGGGCAGGCCGGTCTGCGGATTGGTCATGTTGGCAAAGCCGGTGGGTTTGAAGCCGCCCTCGCCATCGAGCTGATACTCGACGGTTTTGATTTTGTAGTCGGCGAAGCCGAGGTTTAGCATCCAGCCCTGATTGGACTGCGTGGCGGAGAGGGTGACGGGATTCTCCAGCACGGCGGCGGGCATCGCATTGAGCCTGGCGAGGCGTGCCTCGACGTCGTCGAGCCAGGTTTTGCCCTGCTTCTTGTCCATCACATGCCGCTGGAACTTGCCACTGGCATCGAGGGCGCGGAATTTATCCAGCCAGAGCTTTTCCTCGCGTTTGTCCGCGAGCGTCTGCTCACCGAGTTTTTCGAGGGAGAACTCGCGGCTGAGAAAATAGGCCCCGGGGGCGAATTCCGGCTGCTTTTCGAGCACGGCTTTCAAAGCGGCGAGGCGCGGTTCTTTGGGCAAAAGCAGCGCGGCGGCGGTCTCCAGGCTCGCGGAGGTGTTGGTCTTCCGCATCGCGGTGACGATCTCACGGGCACCTTCGAGGCCGTCCTGCACTTTCAGCATGTCGGTGTAGGCCAGATACGGGTCGATGAAGTCCACGCCGCTGGCGAGGAAGGCATTGTAGCTCTTGCGGGCGCTGGCAAAGTCGGCCTTCATCTCGTGCATGCGTGCGTTGTGGTAGTGCTCCGCGGGTGTGGACGGGCTGGCGATGATCGCACCGCCCTTCGATGCCTGCTCAAACACGGCGCTCATGTCCTCCAGCTTCGCCAGGACCTGCTCGGTCTTCGTTTCGATTCGCTCCGTGGTCTGCTTCACCTCCGCCATGCCCTTTTCGACCTTCAAAAGCGACTGCTGCACCTTTTCCAAGGCGGGGACGAGGGTGGCGAGCACGCCCTTGTCTTCCTCAGCGGCCAGCTTTTGAGCTCCCATGAACAGGCAGAGCACGATGGTCGAGACGAGGCCGAAGGCAAAGCTCACGCTCCAGCCATTGTGCTCGGTCGCCCGTTCGATCTCTTCTTGGGTAGTCTGGCCGTTCGCGAGGGCGAGCCTCAGTTTCCGCTGCTGCCCACCGAACCACATCAAGCCTGCCAGGAGCGTGAGGGCAGCCGTGCCGATCGTGAGCCACAGGATGAAATTGGCCACCGGGGTGCCGAGGTCCGCCGCCAGGCCGACGAGGCCTGAAAGCGGTCCCCCTGCCTTGGCGGCCCGCATCATCAACGACTGGTAACTCCGGCCACAGGTGCCGCACAGGGAGGAAAGAAGGGAAGCCATGACCCGGCATCTTGGCTCCACTCCCGGCAATGTCGATGCTCAAATGCCGGCTCGCTGAGACCGCATCCTGCCTGCCTCCTGATATTCTGGCACGGACTTGACGACATGTGGTATGGTGATCCC
>JBKCXA010000377.1:0-6563 GCA_046316935.1 Prosthecobacter sp. | reverse complement strand
GCGGCACGACCTTCACGAATGCGCACTGCAACATGCCGCTGTGCAATCCCTCGCGCACCAGCCTGCTCCTCGGCCTGCGTCCGACCACGACGGGCATCTACGGTCTCTCTCCCTGGTTTCGCACGCTGCCACAGTGGAAGGATCGAGTGGCGTTGCCGCAGCATTTTCAGAGCCACGGCTATCTCACCGCCGCCACGGGCAAGATCTACCACGGCGGCACTGGCGGTGGTGGCAAGGGGAAGAAAACGAACGCCGGGAAAAAGGCAACGGATGCCATACCAGAGTTCATGCTCACCGCACCGTATGGCGGTGTGGGCACGAAACCGCCGCAGAAGCTCGTGAACCCCACGCCGATGGGCAACAACCCGCTCGTCGATTGGGGCGTGTGGCCGCTGGACAACGACGACACCGGCAAAGGCGACTACCAGGTGGCCTCGTGGACCGTCGAGCAAATCAAGAAGGCTCCGAAGGACCAGCCCTTCTTCATCGCCGCCGGGTTCTTCCTTCCGCATGTGCCCTGCTATGCCACGCAGAAGTGGTTCGACCTCTATCCCGATGACGACAGCGTGCTGCCGAAGATCATCGAAAACGACCGCGCCGACACGCCGCGCTTCTCGTGGTACATCCATTGGGAACTGCCGGAGCCGCGCCTGAAGTTCCTCAAGGAAGCCAACGAGTGGCGCAACCTCGTGCGCAGCTACCTGGCCTGCACCAGCTTCACCGATGCGCAGATCGGCCGCCTGCTCACCGCGCTCGACGAGTCCGGCCACGCAGACGACACCCTCGTCGTCGTGTGGGGAGACCACGGCTGGCATCTCGGCGAAAAGGAAATCACCGGCAAAAACACGCTCTGGGATCGCGGCACGAAGGTCCCGCTCGTGTTTGCCGGACCCGGCGTCACGCCCGGGCAGCGTTGCAACCAGCCTGCCGAGCTCCTCGACATCTATCCCACGCTCATCGAGCTCGCCGGTTTGACGAAGCGCGATGACTTGGAAGGCATCAGCCTCGCTCCGCAGCTCAAAAATGCCGCCACCAAACGCGAGCGTCCCGCCGTGACGAGTCACAATCAAGGCAACCACGCCGTGCGCAGCGAAAAGTGGCGCTACATCGTCTATGCCGACGGCAGCGAGGAACTCTACGACATGGTCAACGACCCCAACGAATGGACCAACATCGCGTCGAAGCCCGAAAACGCCGCCATCATCGCCGAGCATCGCCAATGGCTGCCGAAGATCGATGTGCCGCCCGCTCCAAATAGCGCCAGCCGCGTGCTCACCTACGACAAAAAGACCGACGAAGCCGTCTGGGAAGGCAAAACCGTCAAACGCAGCGATCCGATCCCGGAGTGAGGACCGCACCTCACTTGCCCGTCATCTTCAAAAACATCGCCGCATAGCGCTTGCCCAGCTCACGATACGCCGCGGCATCGAAGTGGATCTTGTCGCCCTTGTGCTTCAGGCCTTCGGCGGTGACGAAGGCCGTGTTGGCGACATGTTTCGGCAGCTCTTGATGCGCCTTGTCCACCGTCACGATCTCCGGCGACCACGGCACGTCGTCGAATTTGCCCATCTGCCCGGCGATGAAGGGCACGTCCGATGATTTCACCAGCTCGCGGAGGCGTTTCACGAGGTCGTGGAGCTTCGGCGCATAGGCGGAGGCCAGCTCGGGTTTGCAATCGCTCTCACCCTGATGCCACAGGATGCCTTGGATCGTGCCTGCGGGAAGCGAAAGGGCCACTCGCTTCGCCGTGTCATCCCACGGATGACTCTTCGTCGGCGGATAAAACACGCCCGGCTGCCACGAGTCGATGGGCGAGCCTCCCACCGCGCACGGAATGAGGCCGATGGTCACACCCGGATTCGCCTCCGCCATGATCTGGCCAAAGGTTTTGCCCAGGCCCACACCCACGCTCGGCTTGTCGAAGTGCATCGGATCCACCGCCGGCACCCACTGGCCTTCCTTGCTCAGCATCAGCACTCGCGGATGCGGCGTCTTATCCTGCTCCTCCACCACCCCACGCCCCGCCATGTTCGACTGTCCGACGAGCAAGAACAGATGAAACTGCTCCTTCGGCGGCAGCTTGACCTCCTGCGCAGTGAGGAAGCTGACGAGGCAGAGAAAGGTGAGGATGGATTTCATGCGATGATGGCGGTGAGAATCACCCAAACGGTTCTTCAACGGCCCAAGTTGCCGGGCCACTTCCATTCCATGATCTCGCTTCGCGTCGGGATCGAAGGCTGCGCACCCGCTTTCAGCGTCGCCAGCGCTCCAGCCGCGTTGGCGAACGAAATGTCCCCCGAAACGGCAAACGCGCCCGCAAACGTGTCGCCTGCTCCGACGGTATCCACTGGCGTGACCTTCGGCGGCGCAAACTCGCTCACGCCGGCCTCGGTGAGGCTCAGTGTGCTGTCCGCACCACGAGTAATGAGGAGCTGACGGCATCGAGCCTGCTTCAAATCGCGATCTGGGGTGATCTTCGCAGCTTCGCCTTCGTTCACGATGAGCACATCGACATCGAAGCGATTGGCGAGAAAGGCCTCGCTGAGTGGTGAAGGGTTCAAAATGACCTTCACACCGGCTTCACGGGCGATTTCGGCCGCGCGACGCACGACGGGCAGCGGGCATTCGAGCTGTAACAGTAGCGCATCGGCTCCGCGGATGCGTTCGGCTTGGTTTTCGATGTCGGCGGGCGTGATGGCGTGATTCGCGCCGGGATTGACGATGATCGAGTTTTCGCCCGCATCATCCACGGCGATGAAAGCGCTGCCGGTGGGTGTTTCGGAACGTGAGATGCCGCTGGTGTCGATTCCCTCGGCTTTGAGTGCCTCGATGTAGCGCGTGCCGAAGTCATCCACGCCGACGCAGCCGATCATTGCCACGCGTCCGCCGGCTCGGGCGGCCGCCACGGCCTGATTAGCTCCTTTGCCGCCAAAACACGTCAGCATGCTGCTCGACGTCAGTGTTTCGCCCGGTGCAGGAATGCGCGGCACGCGCAACGTGTGATCCACGTTCAACGATCCGACGACGACGATGCTGGGGCGCTTGGTTTCCATCACTTCTTCGCCGGCGGAGGTTCGACGCTGAGCTGCACGATGGCTTCGCGGACGCGGGAGGCTTGCTCGGGGCTCATGATGAGGAAGCGGTGCTTGCCGGTTCCTTTTTTCACGGGGCGGAAGAGCGTCGCGGAGTCGTTTTCGACGGTGATGTTCCCGGGCGGCGAGAGATCGAAGTAACCGCGGTCCGGGTAGATGGCATACAGCACGGCGGTGGGGTCCCAGGTCGGGCGGTCGTGCGGAGGCGGGTTGTAGAGGTAGTAGGCGTCTTTGAGCGGATGATTCGGCATGTAGTCGAGGTCCTGCTCGATCACGACATGCGGAAACGCCGCCGCGACGCCGATCTCGAAGCCACTCCACACCATCGGCGTCGGAAATTCCTTGGCGAGCTTTTGCGCGGCAGGCACATCGAGCTTCACATTGTATTCGAGATGCCGCGTGTCGAAGTTCACCGTCTGAAACGCGCCCGCCATGATGCTGAGCATCTTCACCTTCTTCGCGATGAGCGCCTTCGCCTCCGCATCGTCCATGAGATGGGCCAGATTGGTGAAAAAGCCGACCTGCGCGATCACCACACTGCCATCCGGCTGCTTGGCGAGAATGTCTTTGATCAAGCCGCCGGCTTCAGGGGCATCGGCGCCGCTTTTGAGGTCATGCGGATGCTTGTCGGCAAGCAAATTGAACTTCCCCGCCTCCTTCGCCGCGCCATTGCGCACCACACCGATGGGCGTGTCGGGGTAACCGTAGAGCGTGTTCACCGCATCGACGAAAGCCGCAGCCTGGGGATGATCCTTGGTGACCGTGACGGCGAGCAACTCGCACGCCCCGCGCTTTTGCAGATTGTGAATCATGCACAGCGCCATGAGGTCATCGACATCGTTGCCCATGTCAGTGTCGAAGATCAGCTTCACGGGTGCCGCGTGGGATAGACCGCCGAGGGCACAGAGGATCACAGAGAGAAGGAATTTCATGAGGGGCTGATTCGATAGGAGCTGCCGGGCTTTTTTAAACGGCGGCTGGAGGCTCTTCACTCACCTTCCTCGCGGGATGGTTCACACCAGCTTCTCCCGCATCGCGCGGGCGACGGCGGCGGCGCGACTGTGGACGCCGAGTTTGCCGAAGAGATTGCGGGTGTGCGTGTCGGCGGTGTGGATGCTGATGCCGAGGCGGGCGGCGATTTCTTTGGCGGTGAGGCCATCGACCATGTGGCGGAGGAGGTCGTGCTCGCGCGGAGTGAGGGTGACGGCGGAGGCGGCGGGCTGGGTGAGGCGGGAGAGGAGCTTCACGACGCTGGAGGCGACATGCGGGGACATGGGCGAGCCGCCGTGGGAGGCTTCGAGGATGGCTTCGACGATCTCTTCCGGTGTGGCGGTCTTTAAAAGATAGCCGCTGGCTCCGGCGCTGATGGCCTGGCTGATCTTGGTCTCGTCTTCAAAGACGGTGAGGATGACGATGCGGCAGTCCGGGGCGTGCTGATGGATGTCGCGGATGACTTCGAGCCCGCTGCGGCCGGGGAGGCCGACATCGAGGAGGATGACCTGGGGTTTTTCATCGTTCACGGGCAGCGCCGCGAGCATTGCCTCGGCATTGGCAAAGGCCCGCGAAGGAGCGAGGCCACGTTTGGGCGTGCAGAGGCGTTCGAGGCTGCGGCGGAAGGCGTCGTGATCTTCGATGATCCAGGCACGGATAAGGTCTGACGAGGTCATTTTCTTCGATGACGGTATCCCCGCAGGCTGCGGTGTCAGCTCCCGGATTTACGGGAACGGGCGGTTTCAGAGCGTATAACCCCGCGGGGGTCTGCTGAGATCGACGCCTTTGCTGCGGGCGTAGTCGATCATTTCGGCAACGGCGGCCTTGCGGCGCTTTTCCGGGAGGAAATTGATGCGGGCCATCTCCTCGCCGAAGGCGCGGATGTGGAAGTCGCGCTCAACTTTTCTTATCTTCCTGCGCTCAGCCGCCGAGAGTGGAGAGGGGGATTGAAGAGTCTTCATGAGACACCAATAAAATGATGCAGCCCATTGGGCAACCACTCGATGAGCGCTGGATGCACGACTTTGGCGGTGGCGTCGCATGCCTGAAGCACCAGTGCCTCCAATCCATGCGCCTTCATTGGCGATGGCAGGAGGTGGGCCTCAGCACACTCGATTCGCCGGGCGTGAGACTCCTCCAGGGTGGTTTCCCGGCGTCCGACGGCACGCCGCACGGCTGAGACATAGGGCCGCAGTGCCGCTTCGTAGAGGCGGATTCGGCAGGCGTCGAGATGATGCCAAAAGAGCTGTTCAGCCTGCAAGGCTGCTTCGAGCCGGTCATCACCGAGAAGTGCCAGGCGGATGGCCGGACGCGCGGTTTGCATCCACTGAGGGATGTCATTGGATCGAACCGCATTGAGCAGGCTGGCCGCATCATAGATGTGCAGACAACCTCGAATATCACCTTGCTTGAGCAGCTTGATGCCGAGCGCGGTGATGTAGGGCCAGTCTTTGCCGCGATTGGTGCGCTTCATTTCAGCGACGGTGTGACGACTGGCATACAGGCCGAGCAGCTCTTCCTCCCACGCTGAGCTGCCACGCGGGGCGATGCCGAAGACGTCGAGGCAGGTTTCCTCGGGCTTGGTTTGCCAGGTGAAGTGCGCGGTCCAGCCGCCGCGCAGCCAGCGGGTGTCGAGCGGGGGCGAGATGTTGCCACGGTAGTTTGGCAGCAGGCCACGCAGGGTGGTCTGGGCGATGAGATGACGGAAGTCGTCGGCTTTTTCGACGGTGCAGAGCACATCGCAGTCCTTGGTGGTGGCGGCGACGCCGAAATGCACGCAGGCCATGCCGCTGGTGATCGCGCAGGTGATGCCGCGTGATTGAGCGGTGGCGACGAGACCGGTGAAGAACTTTTCGAGTTCGGCGTAGGGAACCATGTGGATGCGTAGCTGCGGATGCCGCCGCCGACAAGGCTGCGCTAAGCAGGCAGGCTGAGGGTGATGCGGGTGCCTTGGCCTGGCTGGCTGTGAATGACCAGGTCGGCATGCAGGGTGGTGGCTCGTTCACGGAGATTGGAAAGGCCGTGACCGGGCTGTGGCGAGGCGGTGTCAAAGCCGATGCCGTCATCGCTGATGGTGACGCGATGGCGGTGATTCACGGTTTCGATGCTGAAACGCAGGGTGTGTGCCTGCGAGTGCTTGGCCGCGTTGTGGAGAGCTTCTTTGCAGAAGAGGTAGAGCTGGCGGCGGGTATCGATGTCGGGCGGCGGGCCGGTGGGCGTGAGCTGGATGTCGAGAGTCATGCCAGTGCCGCGCAGCAGGCGGATGGCGAGGCTGCGGAGCACGGTGAGCCATTCGCTGTCCTCGCCGCTGCGGCGCGGGCTCATGAGCTGCACCATGTCGCGCATGGAGTCGGCGCTTTCGCGGGCGATGGTTTGCACTTCGACGAGGTAGGCGCGCATGCTTTCGGGCGTGGCGTCGTCCTGGGAGGGGTAGGCGGAGATGAGGGCGTTGCTGCCGAGATTGGAGCCGATCTCGTCGTG
>JBKCXA010000376.1:0-11132 GCA_046316935.1 Prosthecobacter sp. | reverse complement strand
CTGTCCAATTCGCGCCTGAGCTCCAATTGAGCGTGCTGCCAGTCGTCGTCGCGCTCCACACCGTGGTGCTCGGCGGCGCGCCATCGACGACCACATTGAAGGTGTCCGTGGTGGTCGCCGTGCCATCGTTCGCCGTCAGGGTGATCACGGCAGTGCCAGACATGGCCGCAGTGGGAGTAACGGTGACGGTGCGCTCGCCACCGAGCTTCACTGTGCCACCGAGATTGCCAAAAACAGCGGTGCAAACACTGGCGTCCACCTTGCTGGTGACGGCGAGTCCGATCTGATTGGTTGCCGCCGGGAAGGTGATGGCCTGAGCTGTGCCGATGGGCAGCCATGGGCCGGCCACGCCATCGGTGTCGATGGCATAAAAGGCGGTGAAATTGGAGCCGCTGCGCACCAAGCGGAGCCAGCACGGCGCGGCCACGGCATTGATCGTGGCCTTGACGACGGCGAGCGTGGATTCCGTGGCACGATACTGGAAGGAAACACCGCCGCTCGGCGTGACGCAGGCCAACGCGTAGGGCGATGTGGCCGTCGTCGAGTCACGCATCATCACGCCGGCCTTCGAGTCTTGATTCGTGTGATCCATGCTCGCGACGCGTGCGATGATCTCGGCATCGCCGGTGAAATCCTGGCGCACCCAGCGGAACTCATCCCCCGCCGCCGGGCCGATGTCCGCACCCGCGCCACCGATGATGAAAGTGCCGTGATCCTCCGTCAGCGATCCCGCGGCACCCACCGCACCGATGTCGCTGCTCGTCCACACGGGCGCAGCACTGAAGGTGATGCCAGACACGGGCAGCAGCGCGGTATTCGACGATGCAGCGGTGACGGTGACATTGCGCGCCTCCGTCTCCGCATCCGACAAAGTGAACGCGACAGGGCCGGAGACACCGCTGACGGGCAGGTAAACATCCGGCACCGCCGTGATCGCAGGCGGTTGGTTCGTGCCGGTGACGGTGATGTTCACGGTCGATGCCACGCTCAGGCCGTTGTAGTGCCTGGAACTGAAGCGAGCCAAGCCCCAGATTTCGGCGCGACCGTTGATGCCGCTTTGAAACTGGGCGTCTTCGATCTGGCCGTTGAACCAGCGATCGAGGCTTGCCGTGGTGCTGTTATGCCCGCCGATTTTGAGCGAGGCAGTCTGGCTGACATTCATCGCCACGGCGGTGACACTGCCATAGGCAAAACCATCCACATAAAGCGCGAAGGTGCCGGTGTCCGTGGCCGTGCGGTCATAGGTGAGCGTGATGTGATGCCACTCACCGATGTTCAAATTAGGGCCGACGATCTCTTTTTCGAGTGTCGAGCCCCATTTTTGCAGACGCAGTGTGTTGCTGCCTGCGGAGAAGAAGAGCTCCAGCTCCGCCTCCGTGCCGTGACCATCGCCGCTGCCGAGATGCATCACAAAATCCTCCGTGTCATTGGTGGCACGGTTCACCCAGGTGGAGAAGGACCAGTCGGCGTCATTGTAATCAACGTCCGTGGCCGTGAGTGTGCGCCGCAGACGCGCACCTCCGGTCCCAGCCTCCGTCATGCTGAGCGATTGCGTGCTCCACGGAGCCATGACCGGCGGCACATCCGGCGTGTAGGCATACTCGCCACCCACGCCGCCGGTTTCGAGCGTTCCGGTGCGGTTGAAGTTCGACTGGTCCGTGCTCTTGGCATCCGTGAAGACATCCGGCGGCTCGAAGTCGTAGAGGAAAAGCAGACGCGGCCCGAGCGATTGGTCGCGTGTGATCATTCGGAAGGACGCTGCGCCATTGTAGTTTGGCGCGGGTGTGAAGCGGGCGGTGTGTCCATCCGGCAGCAGCGTCACCACGCCATCGCGGGCACGCTGCAGCTCAAAGCCGATCTGATCGTCAATGGTGAGGTCGTCCGCCACAAAGGTGCGCAAATCGATGTCGATCGGCGTGTTCTCCGGTGTCGTCTTGGTTGTCACCGTGTTCACCGGCTTCGCATTTACCGTCACAGGCCACACGTAACTGTTTGTGCCGCTTTCCGGATCGGTCGCAGTGATGGTGATGTTAACCGGTCCGCTCACGGTGCTGCTCGCAGCTGACGCCGTCACCGTTCGCACCGTGGTGCCCACCGTGCCGAAAGTGATGCTCGCATCGGGAATGACGGCGGTGTTCGACGATGTCCCCGTGAGCGTGAGGCTGGTGATCGGCGTGTCCGCATCGAGCACCGGCAGGATCACAGCGCCCGTGTTGGAGCCCTGATCGAGCAAACCTGCCTTCATCGTGGCAAAATACGGCGAGCCGGGAGGCGCGGTGAAGTCCATGTTCAGCTTGCTCGGCCCCACGGTGACCGGATTCGTGAAGTAAGCGGCATCCGGCAGGATGGAGAGGCCGGTCTTCGTCGCGGTCATGGTGTAACTGCCCGCATTCAGCCCCGTGATCGCGTAATAGCCCTCGCTGTCCGTGGTATCGGTGTGTGTCGCGTCGGCTTTGACCACCACGCCCTCGACCAACGCGCCCGCGGTGGTCCTGACCGTGCCTTGGATGAAAAACGTCGTGCTCGTGCCGACCTGGACGAGCACCTGCCCCGTCGTCGTGAGTCCCTTCATGTCGGTGATGTAGCAGCGCACCGTGCGAACACCGGAGCTGCTCCAGCTCTTCGATGCCGTGCTGCTGTTGTTGGCGGTGAAGGTGCCGTCACCCCAGTCCCAATGATAGCCCAACGTATCACCATCGGGATCGGTTGCCGTCGCCGTAAAGGTCACGCTCCCGTTGATCGCCGGATTGAGGTTCGACGCGGCCATCGTCACCGACGGCTTTCGATTTCCGGCAAAGGCACCACGGTTCACCGTCACATCGATCCACGTCGTGCCGTCAGGATCAGAGCCGCGCAGCACCGGCGTGATGTGAATGCCTGCCGTCGCATCTGAAAACGTCCGCCCGATCAGCACCGGGCAGTCATCCTTGCTGCTGGTTCCCGGCGTGTTGTCGAGCAGCACTGGCTTGTCGTTGTTGATCGTCAAATCGCCCCAGTTCAAGATCACGCCGTCACGCATCCACTGATTCGTGTCTGCATAGTCCTGACGATACTCGATCCAGTAGTCATCGGTCGTTCCCGGACGATCCACCGCGATGGCCTTGTCGCCTGCCGCCACCGACCGGTCAAAGGCGCGGATGCGCGTGGTGGTGGTGCCATCCGCGGTGATCTTCACCACGTCGGCGTCCACGATCCAGTCGAGGAAATTCTTTTGCCGCGCCCCAAAGTGCGCGTCCGTCGAGCTGCTCGCGCCGCCCATGTGGTCGAAGGGATTGCCATACTCCACCGCTGAGCCGCTGCCGATCACCGTGCCATCATCCGTGTCCCAAAAGCCCGAGTGGAGCATGCCGAAATTGTGACCCACCTCATGACTGCACACGCCGAGATTCCACTGCGAGTTCGCCAGCCATGCCCCGCGTGCGCCGACAAAAGCGATCCCGCCAAAGCTCACGGACGGTTTGCTGCCCGTGACGACCACCTCGTGGGTGTATAGGGTATAGTCATAGCCCGCTGCGAGCGCGGCCGCACGTGCCGCGGTGAGCATCGTGCCAAAACTCGTGTAGCTGGCATGACCATTCGGCAGCCGCAGCGTAGGCGTGACATCAGAGCCGGCCCCCTTCAGCGTCCACGTCGTCTTTCCAAACGACATCTCCTGCCAGTGCGTGGACATGTTGCTGATCAGCGTGGTCAGGGTGGCATCGCTCACCACCTCGCCAGCGAAGTCTGGGAAGTCCACGCGGATGATCAGGAGCTTCTTCGTGCCCTCCGTGCTCGCGCTTTGGGCCGTGCCGCCGCTGCTCGCGGATACATCGCCCGCCGCCGCCACCATCAACTCATCCAGCGCATGCCGGGGACCGCAGAAAAACGTCGGCTCCGTCCCATCCCAATCCACCACGACCTCCTCGTTCGTGGTGCTCGTCACCACGCCCGAAGTCGGGCACACCTCGTTCTTCGCATTCAAATCTGTCACTTCCACCGGCTCCAAAATGCGGCCCGGCAGTTCCGTCAGCGCCAGTTTGCCATCCACCGCGATCCCTTGAATGGCGATGTTTTGCCGTGTCGGCACCTGCTCACGCAAGCCGTAGGTGAAGGCTTCAAATTCGCGACCATCCTTCATCGTCACGCTGCGCTGCACCGGCCGCATCCCGAGCTTTTGCCCCTCCACCGCCACCGCGGCCACCACAAACAGATCGCCACGCCCTCTCACCGGCTCCTCCAGCAGCGCCGCGATGTCCGCAGGAAGCGTACGGCGCACCGCCACCGGCACCGCCAGTTCCAAGGCTCGTTTCGGATCCTTGTCGATCAAGTCAGCCAGTTCATTCCGACGCTGTTGGGCCAATTCCAGCCCCTGCGCCATCAAAGCGGCCTTCTCATCATCCGTTTTGGCCTTCGCGAACTCCTTCGCCCAAGCACGAAACCCCGCGAACGCTGGCTCCGGCATCACCGACTCCCACCTCACATCCTGCCGCAGCGCCCGAACCACTTGCCTCGCATCCGGCTCCTCGGGAACAACCCTCGGCGGCTGCGACACAGGCCGCACACTGGCTCCAGACAAAACCACCGCAGGCTGCTGCGTTGGCAGCGAAGCAACCGGAGCAGCATCCGCCGTATCCGAACGACGCGTCCCCGCATCAGCGCCCCACCAAAACACGGCTGCCAAAAGAAGCAGAAAAACGACAGCAAGACGCAGAAATGAAGCGCGAGACATGGTGCAGGGCGGTTGATGGAATGCACGAAGCCCGGGTCCGCGCAGTACATTCCGTAAATGCTGCCAAAAACGCTCGGATGCGTCTATACCCAAAAGCGGCCCTCCACAGCAAAATCGGCCTAACCCACTGTCTTTTCATGCCCTCGTGACCCGCAGCCGCACAAATCGCCGTCCGCCTGCTCCAGCGGGCATCGTGGCCTTGATTTGCTGGGTTGTGCCGTTGTCGGAGCCTGGGACGAGCGATTGAGTAACGCCGCCGCTGCTCCAGGTGGTGAAGTCATCGCTCCATTCGACGAGGTAGGTCACGTCGGTGGCGGATTTGTTCTTGGTGTAAGTGTATTCGAGGTTGGAGCCGCTTTTGCTGGCGAAATGAGGAACAGCGTTGCTGATCGTGGGCGTGGTGCCGGTGGCCCATTCGATGAGATTGAGCACTGCGTCTCCATCGGGATCAGCAAGGTCGCCGGCGATGAGCGAGTTACTGGCATTGGATCCGAAGTGGGTCTGCTTCCAAAGGGTGTTCGGCGACACGGCGAAAGTGGCGCTGATGCTCTGAGGGGCGGTGACATTGGTGAAGGAGTAGGAGTTCGCGGCGGGTTGAGCAGCTCCATTCACCGTGAGTGCGCTGACGACGTAACCGGGCTGCGGCGTGATCGTGAAGGTCTGGCTGCCTCCGGGTGGCACGGGCACACTGCCCGTCGGATTGATGCTGCCATTGGCTCCTGCACTGGCACTGATGAATTGCTCGGTGGTCACAAAACGCGGCATGAGATCGGCTTCGATCTGCTGCCGCTCTGCGGTGCTGAGGGCGACCTTATAGACAAACACATCGCCAATGTTGCCGTTGAATGTGGTCCATCCATCTGGGTTGTTGCGCCCGACGTTGAGCGCGTTGGCATAGGTGCCCGGGACATTCGGCACGAGCGAGGTCATGGAGCTCGTGCTGGTGATGTCCATGATCTGTGTGCCGTTGGCGAAGACTTTGAACTGTCCAGTCGGCTGCACCACGAGGCTGAGGATTGTCGATTGGCCATCCGGGATGGCATTGGCGGCGCTGCCTCCGGCGAAGGTGCCGTTGCGCCAAACATCTATTTGTCCGGTGCTGTTGCGGATACCGAGCACCAGACGATTGTAGAAGAGATCGACGATGGAGGTCCAGCTCGTGCCCGTGCTGTTGCGCTTCGGTTTGGCTGCTACCACGATGGTCGCGCCATTGATCGCGATGGCGCTGCTGTAGGTGCCTTGGCGAAAGCCGTCGCCATCGGCATACGATTGCCCGATCCACTTCACGCCGTTGAGCACTTCCACGACGGGCGAGCTCATCATCGTCAACGTCTGGCCTGAGGGATGAAGCGTGGGCCAGTTGCCCGTGCTGCCGCTGGCTGGCAGGCTCTCGGTCATGGCAGAAAAAAGCAGATCGGCAGTGCGTGGAATGTTTCGCGCGTTCACCGCGAAGTCGATGTAACCGACATTGCTGCCGCCGAGCGCGACGGCCTTGTCGCTGCTCGTGTAATAGCCCGTGCCACCAGCGGCGATATACCACAGGCCGTCGGGCAATGGCCGGGTGTAGTTGCCGCTGGCATCCGTGGTGGCGGTGAATGCGGGTGACGATCCCGCGCCGCTGTTGCGTGAAAAATAGACAACTGCCCCTGCTGCAGCGTTTCCATTGCTGCGCAGCGTGACGCGACCGGTCACGCTCGCATACGCAGCCAGGGAAAAGTCGATGCCGCTGATATTCGAAGAAGAAACGACCACCGTCTGCTCGGTGCCTGCATTGAAGCCCGTTCCCGCCGCCACCACATACCAAGTGCCCGGCGTCACGATGCGGCTGTAGTTGCCGCTGCCGTCAGTCGTCGTGGTGAGCGTGGCATTGATGGCTGCATTCGGACTATCGGCAAAATAAACCGTCGCACCCGGCAGGGCTGCGCCTGCGGTGGTGGTGACTTTGCCAGAGACGGTGCGTTGTGGCGGCTGGCTCTGCGGATTGAGCGGATCAGAGGCGAAGTCGGCCTCCAGCGCATCGGTGAAGCCATCGCCATCGCTGTCGAGCACGATCTGCCCGGCAGTCAGCGCACGGTCATGCACGCGCGCATTCAAGATGACCCCATCAAAGAACTGCCGCGTGGCGACATCCTCCGCCGTCTGCGAGAAGCCGATGCGGTAGCACTTGCCCGCTGATGCCGCATCGCTCGCCGGACCGGTGTAGCTGCGCGTCGCCACTTGAACCCCGTTGATGAACAGCGTGGCGGTGCTGCCATTGAACGCCAGCGCGACGTGCTGCCATTTGTTGAGCATGGCGCTCACATTCGTTGCCCAATTGCCAAAGCCATCGAGTCGCGCGACCCACTTGCCTGCATCCAGCCCGAAACCCGCGCCTTGCCGCGCGGTGAGTTCGTCATCGCTGTCAAAGACGGCCTCGTAGTTCGTGACGTCGTCACTCGAGCGCGGCTTCACCCAGGCTGCGAGGGTGCGCACGCGACCATGCCGCACGCCACTTTCCGCCATGGTGCTGGTGCCATTGAAATCCATTGCTGTGGTCGGTGAAAACTGCCCCAGCACATCACCGCGCCGCATGCCTTCCTCACGCACCTCTGCTGCCGTGAGCGCGACGTTGTAAAAGCGCACGTCCTCGAAGCTCCCAGTGAAGAGAGCGCCGGTCCAGTCGCGCCCGAGGTAGTTTGCCTGCGCCGCCACGCCATCATTCGCCGCGAGCACCGTGAGTGGTGTGAGCGAGACGCTCGCCGTTGCCTCTGCATTGCCGCCGACAAACAGCGTCCCGGACGTGCCGCTGAGCGTCACAGCGAGATGCGACCACTGATTGGCGGCCAGCACGCTGGTGCTCGTGAGTGTGGAGGTCGTTGTGCCATTGCTGATCGTGAAGACAGCGTTGCCAGTCGCATTGCGCACCAGCTTGATCGCCCGGGCAGCGCTGCTGCCGAGGAAAAGAAGCGGCTCCGCTGTGCCCGGCGCATTGGTTGGCTTCAACCAGCAGCCAAAAGAAAATCGCGACGTGTCCACCACACTGCGATCCAGCGCGGCGTAATCATCCACACCATCGAATGAGATCACCGATGAGCCAAACGTCGTATCCACACTACGAACAGGCGAGCCGCGCAACACGGCATGAAGCGCGCCAAACTCATCCCACCACTCCTCACCGCCCGTCTCCTCGGCGCGATAGCTCGCGATCAGGCCGCGCGGTTTGCGCAAGGTCTGGGCGTAGTTTGCATCCCACCAGCCGCCCCATGGGATGTGGCTGAAGTGTGCGCCGCTGCTCACTGTCCACGAGGATGAGTAATCATGATCCATGATCGCAGTTCCACTGATCGTGCCGCCAAAGGGATATGCGCAGCCCCGCACCACCGCATCGTCCTGCACCACGGTGTTCTCGACTTGCGTGTAGCCGCCGATCAGCGCACGCCCCCTCACCTGAGCGCCATTGGTCAGCCACGCTCGATCCCGCACCCGCGAATCGCCTTCCACCAAGGCGTTGCCTTCGATCAATGCCGAACCGCTCACCACGGCATTGCCTTGCACCGTGGCACTGCCCTGGATCACGGCGTAATCTTCCACGCGTGCATTGCCCAGCACCTTTGCCGTGCCGAGCACTTTCGCGTTCGGCCCCACATACGCGGTCGAAGCCGCTGTGGCTGAAGGCCCCAGCACACCCCCGCCATTGGCATGCGTGCGGAAGCCTGAAGGGTTGGCCACCACATACGGATGCGCCGCCGGCGTGGCATTCACGAGCCGCACTTCATAGGCATAGCGCAGACGGTCCACATGCTTGTCCACGGGCTTCGTGTTGCTGAAGCTCTCGAGATCAAGAGTCGTGCTGTCTGGAGTGGCAGTGACGATAAGGAAGACCTGCGTCTCATTCGCATTGAGCGCGAAACTCTGCGTGCCCGGTGCCCACACGGGCGAGTAACGCACGACATCGCCCGCTGAGATCGCAGCCAGGCACCAGCGCCAATCCTCACCCGTGCCCGGCATGTCAAACCCACGCACCTCCACCGTGATCGTTGCGCCTGCGCTCGCAGTGAGATCGTGCATCTGATAAGCCCAGCGATCCGGCGCTCGCTCCAGTGGCACGCGCCACCAACCGGGCTTGTCCTGCTGCGGAATGAGCTGGGCACCTTGCCTCCAGAAATGCGCTGCGCGATTTGCCGTCGTGCCCCAGTGCTGCGAGCGCAACCGTGTCTTCTCCACGAAGTCGAGCATCGGCCAGCGCTTGCAGCACTCGCATGCCACATCTTTGACCGAGGTGCCGACCGGCAATGAACCCGCCACCTTCTCGATCAAGGTCTTGTCTCTCGCCCCATCGCGCCACGCAGTCGCGGCATAGTTGGATGGCAGGCCAAACTGCGTGCCGTAGTCATCGAGCGCCAGATAGTAGCGCTGGTCGGCATAGATGTGCCGATTGTGATCGGGGCGGTAGTTGGAGTTGCCAGTGAGGTTGTCGATCCCCGGAATCGCACCTGGGATGGCCGCGTAGAAATGCAGATTCCGCTGCGCCCGGAGGTAGTTCGCATGGCTTTCCCAGTGCCCGCCCGCCATTCGTCCCGGCTGCGCCATTTGGATCACATGCCCGAACTCATGCGGCACCGGATTGCCCCAGCCTTCATCCGCGAGGCCACTGGCATCCACATTCAAATGAGACCGATTGGCGTAGCCGCCCGCCCAATAGCCTCCATACCAGGTGACGAAGTTCACCTTGTAGCGCGGTGTCGTCGTCGAGTCGAACTCCCGAAACGGCTCGTTGTAGCCGAGCTTCTTGCAAAACACCTGATAGCTCTCTTCGCACATCCGCAGCGCTCTTCGCGCATGAGTAGCCGTGAACGTCGTGCTCGCCGTATCCCACCACACGCAGACGTGCTTGCTCTCCATGCGCGTGGTAGTCGCAGCCGTCAGCGGAGCGAGGAAGTTGGTGTCCAGGTTCAGCGCTGGAGCCGTGCCCGCGACATCTCCGACCTCAACGTAATCGATCTCAAACTGCCCGGTGCCAGCCAGCAACGGCGTGACGCGCATGTCGCGCAGTGTGTCCCGCCAAAACACCTCCAGCCCCATGTCCAGCCGGTAGGTATGAAACGCGCCGTCTTTGATGATGCTCGCCGTCGGCAACACAAACCTCCGGGTGCTGGCAAAGCCGGTGTTCACACTCGTGCCGAACTCGATGCGCACATCGCCCAGGTAACTCGCCGGGAGCTTCAAACGAAGTTGCAAATAATCATTGAAGCCAAGATCCAAATCAGGTCCGCCAACGATGGCCGTTCGGCTCACTGAAGCATCGGCAGTCGTGGAGTTGTCATTTCCGACAAGTGATCCGCCCACCGCCGCAAGGCCCGTGACGTTCGTTCCTGTCCAGCCCTCAGCAGCGCCATCCGTTGCCCATTCGCCAAGCACCGTCGCACCAGCAAGCCGGTCCACAGGATCGACCGCCACCACCGTCACATTCTGCTGGGCCATCGCCAGGGAGGAGAGAATGAACGAGGCGCTGACGACAAGACGAGCTAACATGGCGGATAGAAGGCGGAACTTTTAAATGAATCGCGACAAGGTCATGGTCTCGTTACTTTGAGTCGGACGAAGCGTTTTGTCACGCCCGCAGGCACTAATGCCTTGATTTGCTGAGTCGTGGCTCCTTCCAGCAAAACACTACTGGTCACGCCCGCAGTGCTCCAATTTGCCAAATCATCGGTCCATTCGACGATGTAGGAGATGTCAGTGGCGGCTTTGTTTTTCGTGTAGATGAACTCGAGCGTGTTTGCGGCCTTCGTAGCACTCATCGGAACCTGATCGTTCACGGCGGGGTTCATGGCCGTGGCGTATTCGAGGAGGTTTTGGGTGCTGTCTGTGTCGCCATCGGCGGTGTCGAGTCCTGTGCCGGTATTGGTGTGATTGCCGAACTGCGTTTGTCGCCAAATCTCGATGGGAGTCATCGCGGTGCCGGTGACGGTGATGCTGAGCGTGCGGCTGGCCTCACCGAGGGCATTGGTGGCGGCGAGTTTCAGCGTGTAGGTGCCTGGGGTGCTGAATTTGATGTTGGTGGGCGTGGTGAACCAAACTTGGCCGGGGCCGCTGATGAGGCTCCAGGCGGAGGTGAGAGCGTTCGTGGTGGAGCCTGCGAGTGGCGTGTCGGTGCCGACGGTGGCGCTTGGTGCGGTGCCGGGATTCACGGTGGGGAGCAGATTGTGAGCGAAGGTGATCGTGAGCTGAGGTCGGCGGGCGAGTGTGGCGTGGTCATCGCTGGCGAGGCGGGTGAAGTTGTTCGCGGCACCGGCTTCGGTAAGCGGGGAGAGGATCGTGAGGTTCAAAGATGTGCCTCCGGCGATGGCGGAAGTCACTGCACTGAGCAGCTCGGGACTGCTGGCGAAGGTTAGCTGCGGGTTGATAGACGTGTCAGCGGAGAATCAGGGAAAGCAGGCGCGCC
>JBKCXA010000375.1:0-3887 GCA_046316935.1 Prosthecobacter sp. | reverse complement strand
GCGTCATGGCCTGCGGCGTGAGAACGGCGAGCACGCCATCCACGTTTTCATCGGCAGCGACGAGTTGCAGCGCCTTCGCGTAACGCGCCGCATCGGCATCGCCGAGCACATCGACGGGGTTTTGATGGCTCCACGAAGCGGGAAGGAAGTCGTTGAGGGCCTTCAGCGTGTCTTCGCATAGCTCGGCCAGCGATCCACCGCCGAGCACAACGGCATCGGTGGCGAGGGCGCCGGGGCCGCCGGCATTCGTGACAATGGCGAGACGAGGCCCCGCAGGCAGCGGCTGCTTGGAAAGCACCTCGGCCATGTCGAAAAGCTCCTCGATGGTATCCACGCGGAGCACGCCGTTTTGTCGCAGCGCGGCATCGAGCACGTCATCGCTGCCGGTCATGGCTCCGGTGTGCGAGGCGGCGGCGCGGGAAGCCTCTGCTGTGCGGCCCACTTTGATCACGACGATGGGCTTGCGCTCCGCCACCTCACGAGCGGCCTCCAGAAAGCCCGCCGCATCGCTGCCGACGGATTCCACATACATCACAATGCTCTCCGTGTGCGGATCATCGCCGAAGTGGCGAATGAGATCGCCCCAGCCCACGTCTGCCATCGCGCCGGTGGAGACGAAGGCGCTGAAGCCCACGTTTTGCTCATGGCTCCAATCGAGAATGGCCGTGCACAGCGCCCCGCTCTGGCTGAGAAAGGCCACGCGTCCCGGCCGGGCCATGCTGGTGGCAAACGTGGCGTTGAGGCCTGCGTGCGGATTCATGATGCCGAGGCAATTCGGGCCGATGAGGCGCGTGCCGTGGCGTTTGGCAGCATCAATCACTTCCGCTTCGATCCTCGCGCCTTCCCCGCCGGTTTCTTTGAAGCCTGCCGAGATCACCACCACGGCTTTCACGCCGAGCTGTCCGGCTTCTTCGACTAATGAAGGTACCGTCGCCGCCGGAGTGACGATCACCACGAGCTCCGGCACCTCCGGCAAAGCAGAGAGCGAGGCAAACGCAGGCATGCCGAGCACTTCATCGCGCTTCGCATTCACCGGGTAGAGACGTATCTCGGAATGAGCACCGCAGAGATGGGAACGCCGCAGAAAATTGTGTTCGGACTTCGAACTCTGCGGCGTTCCAGCCTCTGCGGTGTGGCTTTTGATCCTGAGCAGATTCTCAAGCACCGCCCGGCCAACGCTGCCTTCACGATCAGTGGCACCGACGAGGGCGAGGCTGCGGGGCTGGAAAAAGCATTCGAGAGACATCACTGCATGCTACGCGGCAAGAGATGATGGTCATGCGCATCTTCCGCTTCGACAAGCGGCGCTCTTTCTTCACCATCTGCCGCACATTGAAGACCGAACGCACCAAGCCCGACCTCACCGCCCGCCTGCACGACGTGCCGCACGCCCCCGGCGTGTATGTGATGCGTGACCGCCTGGACCGCGTGATCTACGTCGGCAAGGCCCGCGACCTGCGAAAGCGCCTCTCGAACTACTTCCTGCCCTCCGCCGCTCGCAAAGCGGATATCAAGACGCGGGCGCTCATCGCTAGCATCTGGAGTTTTGATCTTCACATCCTGCGCAGCGATACCGAGGCGCTGCTACTCGAGGGCAAGCTCATCAAGGAATTCCGTCCGCGCTACAACATCAGCTTCCGCGATGACAAACGCTTCCTGCTGGTGCGCGTTCACTTCGGCGATGAATTCCCCCGTGTCGGACTCACGCGGCTGAAGAAAGACGACGGTGCGACCTACTACGGCCCCTTTGCGCACTCCGGAGCCCTGCGCACGACCTTGAACTGGCTGAGCAAGAAGTTCGGACTCCGTGTCTGCCGCCCTCTGCGACCCGACGAGGCGGACTACAAGCATTGCAGCAACGACATCATCAAAAACTGCTGCGCTCCATGCATCGGCCGCGTCTCCCAGGAGGAGTATCGGCAGCGGGTGAAGGACGCGTGCGAGTTCCTGCAAGGCAAGTCAAAGGACCTGCTGGCTCTTTTGGAGGAAGAGATGCAGAAAGCCGCCGCGAGACTCGATTTCGAAAAAGCCGCGGAGCTTCGCGACATGCTGCAAGACATGCGCCAGACCACCGCGCCCACTCGACGCTTCGAGCGCGGCTCGCGAGCACGTGTGGTCTCGACGATTGAGCCGATGGCGGATGTGCGGGAACTCCAGGACATCCTTCGTCTGGAACGTCCTCCGCTGGTCATGGAGTGCTTTGACATCGCCAACATCGGCACCGCGCACTGCGTGGCGAGCATGGTGCGTTTCAAAGACGGCGTGCCTGACAACGCGAACTATCGCCGCTACCGCATCCGTGCTGTGACAGGTCAAAACGACTTCATCAGCATGGCGGAGGTCATCCGGCGGCGCTTCTCACGCATTCTGCTCGAAGGTGCCAAGGCCGATCCTGATGCGGAATTCAATCAAGAAGCACCTCGCGAGGCAATGATGCGGCTGGCTACAAATCAGGAATCAAAAATCAGGAATCAAAAATTCGTCTCGTTGCCGGATTTGGTGATCGTGGACGGTGGCAAAGGTCAGCTCGGCATGGCGGTGAAGGAATTGCAGCAACTCGGCCTGCACGACCTGCCGATCATTGGCCTCGCGAAAGAGAACGAGGAGGTCTATCGCCCCGGCGAAAGTGATCCGGTGATCATTCCGCATGATCGCGGGGCCTTGAAGCTGCTCCAGCGCATCCGTGACGAGGCGCACCGCTGGGCCAACGGCTATCATCAACTGCTGCTGAACCGCCGGGTCGCCGAGAGCATCCTGGATGAATGCCCCGGCGTGTCGCAGAACCGCAAAACGGCACTGCTGAAGCACTTCGGCTCTGTCGCTCGAATGCGCAAAGCCAGCCCCGAACAGATCGCGAAGGTGCCCAGCATCGGCGCGGGTCTCGCGAAGGAGATTTTCGACTTTTTGGTATCGCGGGCTTGATGCGCTTACTTCTGCGCGACGTAGTCCACGACGCAGACTTTATCGAGCAGCGGCTTCAGCTTGCCGACAAAGGCCTGGTGCTCGGCATGCGGGAGATAGACCTCCAGTCCGGCCTTGTCCGCAAAGCTGACAAAGAAGCAATGAGTGAAGCCGTCGTTGAGGCCTTCCGGGCTGACGTTCGTGCCCCACTCAAAGCCCTTCACCGTGTCGATCTTCGTGGCGAGTTCACCAAAGGCCTTCTCAAGTCCCTTCACCTGCTCCGGCGTGGCGGTGTCTTTGAATTTGAAGAGAACAACGTGGCGATAGGGGGCGTCGGCGGCGGTGGCGAGGGTGCTCATGGTGAGAAACAGGGCGGCGGTGAGGAGAAAGATCGTTTTCATGGAGGCGCGGAGCATTGCGAGCATGGCAGCCAGCGTCAACGACGGCCTTGGCGCGGCTCAGGGATGCGCAGCAGCAGCAACATGGAGACCACGGCAAACGCCCCCGCCAGCGTGGCGACAGTGGTGTAGGAATGCGTCTGCCGGTAAACGAGTCCGCTGAGCGTGGTGGCAATGAGCAGCGCCCACACATTGCAAAAGCCCAGCATCGCCTGGTAGGTGGAGCGCCGCTCCGACGGACAAAGCTCGGCGGTGAGAGTGAGGTCCCCGACGCGGTCGAGGAAGAGGCCGAAGCCAAAGATGAAATACACCACGGTGAAGCCGATGAAGCTCTGCGTGTGGCAGGACCAGACACACACGCCGATGCAGATGAGGCGCGAGACGACGAGCAGCACCTTCCCACCGCTGTGATAGCCCAGCCAGGCCGCCAGCAGGCTGCCGAGGATCGTGCCCACGTTTTGCAGGGACACAAAACGGCCCACATCCGCCTCCACACTGCCCGTGACCTCCAGCGCATGCAGCGTGAGGAAGGAGACAAGCATGAGGTAACCCATGCCGCTGAATCGGACGAGGATGAGCCGCAGGAGA
>JBKCXA010000374.1:0-20138 GCA_046316935.1 Prosthecobacter sp. | reverse complement strand
CAGATGTACGGCGATGTCGTGCTCGGCGTGCAGAAGCGTGAAAACGAAGATCACGAGCCCTTCGAGACCGTGATCGAAGCCTACAAGCACGAAAAGTATCACAAGGACATCATCGATTCCGATCTGACCGCCGAAGACCAGAAGGAACTCGTGAAGCGCTTCAAGCAGCTCGTCAAAGAGCGCACCGGCCATGTGTTCCCCAACAATCCGTGGGATCAGCTTCGCGGCGCTGCCGGCGCTGTGTTCGGCTCCTGGATGAATGATCGCGCGATCGTGTATCGCCGCAAATACAACATCCCCGCCGAGTGGGGCACTGCCGTCAACGTGCAGGCGATGGTTTACGGCAACACCGGCAATGACTCCGGTTCTGGCGTGGCCTTCACCCGCAATCCCGCGAACGGCGTCAACGAATTCTACGGTGAGTTCCTCATCAACGCCCAGGGAGAAGACGTCGTCGCCGGCGTTCGCACGCCTGAGCCTGTTGCGCAGCTCCAGAAGGAGATGCCGAAGGCCTTCGCGGAACTCATGAAAGTCCGCTCCATCCTCGAAAAGCACTTCAAGGATGTGCAGGACGTCGAGTTTACCATCCAGCAGGGCAAGCTGTTCATGCTTCAGACCCGCAATGGCAAGCGCACCGCCGCTGCCGCGCTGAAGTTCTCCATGGACATGGTGAAGGAAAAGCTCATCGACTGGGAAACCGCCATCCTGCGCAATCCCGCCGACCAGCTCGAGCAGCTCCTCGCTCCTGATTTCGACCTCAGCGAGATCAAGAAGGCCAAGGAACTCGCCAAAGGCCTTCCTGCCGGTCCTGGCGCCGCCTCCGGCACCATCTACCTGAATGCAAATCGCGCCGCCGCCGCTGCAGAAGCCGGTGAGACCGTTCTCCTTGTCCGCAACGAAACTTCCCCCGAAGACCTTCGTGGCATGATCGCCGCTGCTGGCATCCTCACCGCCAAAGGTGGTGTTTCCAGCCACGCCGCGCTCGTCGCACGTCAGATGGGCAAGGTTTGCATCTGCGGTGCTTCCGCCGTCGAAATCGACTACGACAAGAAGACCGTCACCATCGCTGGTGAAGTCTTCCGCGAAGGCAAAGACAGCCTTAGCATCGACGGCACCGCCGGCACGATCTACGGTGGCAAGATCAAGACCGGTCCGTCCTCCATCGTCACGGGCGCTCTTCACGGCGACAAGGCCGCGCAGGCCACCGAGAAGTACAAGAGCTTCCAGACTCTCATGAGCTGGTGCGGCAAAGCCGCCCGCCTCCAGGTCCGCACGAACGCCGACAATCCTGAGCAGACCGAAAACGCCATCGCGTTCGGTGCCCAGGGCATCGGCCTCACCCGCACGGAGCACATGTTCTTCGAAGGCGACCGCATCGACGCCGTTCGCGAGATGATCCTCGCTGACAACGTCGCCGACCGCGAAAAAGCCCTCGCGAAGCTCCTTCCGTATCAGCGCGAAGACTTCACCGGCATCTTCACCGCCCTCAACGGCCTGCCTGCGACCATCCGCCTGCTCGACCCGCCCCTCCACGAATTCGTTCCGCATGAAGACGCCGCTCAGGCCGACCTTGCGAAGAAGATGGGCGTCTCCGTCGAGAAGGTGAAGTCCCGCGTCGCCGCTCTGCATGAGTTCAACCCCATGCTCGGCCACCGCGGCTGCCGTCTCGGCATCGCCTATCCGGAAATCACCGCCATGCAGGCCCGCGCCATCTTCGAAGCCGCCGCTGATGTGGCCGCCAAGAAGATCAAGGTGAAGCCTGAGGTGATGGTGCCGCTCGTCGGCTTCAAGAAGGAGCTCGACCTCCAGGTCGAGATCATCCACAACGTCGCCAAGGCCGTCATGGCCGAGAAGAAGATCAAGTTCAGCTACATGGTCGGCACCATGATCGAAGTCCCCCGCGGTGCTCTCACCGCCGACGAGATCGCGCAGACCGCGGAGTTCTTCTCCTTCGGCACGAACGACCTCACCCAGACCGCGCTCGGCATCAGCCGTGACGACATGGGCTCGTTCCTCATGCCCTACACGGAGAACGAGATCTTCAAGAAGAACCCCTTCGCTACGCTCGACACCACCGGTGTCGGCCAGCTCATCCAGACCGCCATCACCAAAGGCCGCAGCACCCGCCCCGACATCAAGTTGGGCATCTGCGGCGAGCACGGTGGCGATCCTGACTCCGTGAAGTTCTGCCACAAGGTGGGCCTTTCCTACGTCAGCTGCAGTCCTTTCCGTGTCCCCGTCGCCCGTCTTGCCGCTGCGCAGGCCGCGATCGAGGAAAAGCGCGCCGCCGCCAAGGCGCCCGCCGGTAAAAATGTCCGTGGCTCCAGCTCCGCTGGTGCTTCGGCAAAACAAAACAACAAAGCAACCAACAACAAGAGGACAAACAACATGGCTAAGAAAGCTGCAAAGAAAGCCGCCAAGAAGGCTGCCAAGAAGGCCCCTGCTAAGAAAGCCGCCAAGAAGGCTGCCAAGAAGGCCGCGAAGAAGAAGTAACCACACGGCGGCTCCAGCCGCTGTAGCGGGCTAAACTCCGCAAAACAAAAGCCCTGTGGGGGAAACCTCACAGGGCTTTTTGTTGTTTGAAAACGGCTTCCGAAAGATCGAGAGACGGTTTTGATCGCGAGGTCGCACGGATCATGGACAAGCCCTCGACGCTGAACTAGAGCGACGCGTGTCCCCCGCTGTCGCCACCACGATTTTCCCGCTTCTCGCCGCCTTGCTCTATGCCTTCGGCGCTCTGGTGTTGAAGCGCTCCAGCGATCTTGGAGTCGGATTGTGGCGCACCACTTTTGTGGCGAATCTCATCGTGGCGGCCCTTTTTTCCATGCTCTGGTTACTGGGTGGCCCACCCGTGGAAAAGGAGCTGCTCTGGCAGCCCGGAATCATTGCGATGTGCCTGTTCATTGGCCAGCTCTCGCAGTTTCTGGCTTTGGAGAAGGGGGATGTGTCCGTTGCCGTGCCCGTTTTTGGCCTCAAGGTGATCCTAGTGGCCTTCCTCACACCCTTTTTGATCGGCGAGGCGGTGGGACTGAAGTTGTGGATCGCCGCCTTCCTGAGCGTTTTGGGCATCACCTGCCTGAATCGCAAAGACGCGGAGAAGCCGCCAAGAAACCTCCTCGTCACCTTCATCGCCGGCGGTATAGGTGCGGTGGCTTTTGCGGTGTTTGACGTGCTGGTTCAGAAGTGGGGGCCTGCCTGGGGTGCGGGCCGGTTGTTGCCATGCATCTTTTGGATCAATGCCATCTTGTCGTTTGGCCTCATCTTCAGGTTCTCCGCACCGCTCAGCAAAATCCCCGGCAAAGCGTGGCCCTGGCTGGCGGGTGGGTCGGCCTTGCTCGGCATCCAAAGCATCACCTTTGTCAGCACGCTGGCGGTGTTTGGCAAGGCTACCAACGCGAACATCATCTACGCCTCCCGCGGTCTGCTCAGCGTGGTGCTCGTATGGATGATCGGACATTGGTTTCAGAACGCCGAGCAGCATCTTGGCCCCAAAGTCATGCGCTGGCGGCTGGTGGGCACGCTGCTCATGATGAGCGCCATCGTGCTCGTCATCGTTTGATGACTCCGCCCGTCAGATTCAGTGTTGTGAAATCGTTTCAGCAACCATGAAGGGACTACTCGCGTTCATTTTGCTCAGTCACACCGCGCACGCGGCGGCACCGGCGTTTCAGCCGTTTCTCGACACACATTGCATGGACTGCCATGACGCGGAGATGAAAAAGGGCGGGCTCGACCTCGCGGCGGTGTCCACCGATGGCACGGATGCTGCGGCGTTGAAAAAATGGGTGCGCGTGTTTGATCGCGTGGTGGCCGGAGAGATGCCGCCGGCGAAAAAGAAGAAGCAACCGACGCAGGACGAGGTGCAGGACTTCATGGCCGCGCTCGGCGGCGATCTCGTGGCGAAGTCGAAGGCACAAAAAGGCACCGTTTTGCGCCGATTGAACCGTCGCGAGTATCAAAACACGCTCGAAGACCTCCTCGGCGTGAAAGTGAACGTCATCGACTCGCTGCCGGAGGACGGCCGCGCTGCGGGCTTCGACAACATTGGCGAGGCGCTGTCCATCTCCGGCATCCAGATGCAGCGCTACATGGAGGCAGCAGAGCTGGCGCTGAACACCGCGCTGTATGCCGACCAGCAGCCGGAGAAGACCACGCAGAGCGCCACGCTCGAAAGCGACCGCAACAAGGACGTCATCGGCAAACAATGGCTGAAGCGCGACGATGGCGCGATCGTCGTTTTCAACGAAGGCGGCTTCCCCAGCACGGTCATTCCCAACCTCCGTGCGAAAGCCGCGGGCACTTACAAGCTGCGCGTGACCGGTTACGGCTATCAAATCGAGGAACCGCCCGTTTTTGCGCTGATCACCGGCAGCTTCAACTTCCGCAATGCCGACAACGTGACGCACAGCTATCACGAACTTCCCGTCGGCAAGCCCGGCACGGTCGAGGTCACGCTTCACCTCGATGCGGGCAAAGGCATTTGGATCAGCCCGCAAGGTCTGAATGGTCCGGATGGCCGTTCGCCAGTCAAAGACGGCCCGGCGAACTATCCGGGTGAAGGTCTCGCGTTGATGAAAGTGGAGCTCGAAGGTCCCTTCATCACCGAATGGCCGCCGCGTGGCCAAAAACGCCTCCTCGGCGACGCCAAGCTCCGCGAGGTCATGCCGGAGAAACCATGGATGCGTGGCAAATCGGGCTACAAGCCTGTCTTCACTGCCGATTCGACCGATCCAGCGGGTGATGCACGCAAGCTGTTGCCTGCTTTTGCGAGTGCTGCGTTTCGTCGCCCGGCCACGGCAGCGGAGGTCGAGCCGTATGTGAAGCTCTTTGATGCCGAGTTTGCCGAAGGAAAAGATTTCCTCGTCGCCATGCGCACCGCCGCGATCGCCATTTTGTGCTCGCCGGAGTTTCTTTTCCTCAAAGAGCCCGCTGGAAAGCTCAACGACCTCCAGCTCGCCTCGCGCCTGAGCTATTTCCTCACTCGCAGCACGCCCGACGCCACCTTGCTGACTGCGAAGCTCACGCAGCCGGAGGTGCTGCGAGCGCAAACGGAGCGATTGCTGCAAGCGGGCACGCTGGAGCGCTTCGTGACCGATTTCACCGATGGCTGGCTGAACCTCCGCGAGATCGAATTCACCACGCCGGACAAGCAGCTCTATCCTGAATACGACGGCCTGCTGCTCGACAGCATGCTGCGCGAGACACGTGGCTTCATCACGCATCTCATCACGCAAAACCTCAGCCTCGCGAATGTCATCCACAGCGACTTCGCGATGCTCAATGGCCGTCTGGCAAGGCATTACGGCATTCCCGGCGTCAGCGGCGTGGAGCTGCAAAAGGTCAAACTCACGCCGGAGAGCCACCGCGGCGGTGTTTTGACGCAGGCGAGCATTTTGAAGGTCAGCGCCAATGGCACGAACACCTCGCCCGTCGTGCGCGGTGTGTGGGTGATGGACCGCATCCTCGGCATGGAGCCGCCACCGCCGCCTCCGGGTGTGCCCGGCGTCGAGCCGGACATTCGTGGGGCCACCACGCTGCGTGAACAGCTCGCCAAACACAGCGAGATGGAAAGCTGCCAGGGCTGCCACCGCGTCATCGATCCGCCGGGCTTCGCTTTGGAAAACTACGACGTGATTGGAGGCTGGCGTGAGCGCTTCCGCAGCCTCGGTGAGGGCGAAAAGGTCGATCTGAAGGTCGAGGGACGCAAAGTGCGCTATCGCCTCGGACCGCCGGTGGATGCCGCTGGTGAGCTGAACGGAGGGCAAAAGTTCGCGAACATGGCGGATCTGCAAAAACTCATGCTGGCCAGCCAGGACCGCGTGGCCCGCTGCGTGACCGAAAAGCTCCTCACCTTTGCCACCGGACGCCCGATGGGCTTTTCCGATCGTGGCGAGATTGAGCGGCTCGTGGGGCAATCGAAGGCCAAAGGCCACATGATGCGGGATCTGGTCCACGCCATCGTGCAGAGTGAGATTTTTCACAGCAAGTGAAGCTGCCGCAGGGTGATTCCCCGCTGGCCTTTCCTGCTCTTTGCGCTAGTCTCGCCGTCCTTTCCGCTCTCCCCGGGCATGTCTGACCTAGCCAAAACCAACCTCCGAACCGCTTTATGCCCGCTGCTTGCCGTGCTGTGCCTGCTCGCCGTGGCAACAGACGGACTAGCCCAGGCTGGCAGCACTATCCGAGTCCGTCTGGCGGATGGCTTTGACTTCCCCGTGGGCAAACCAGACGCCGTGGGCTATCACAAGGCCCGTGGTTATTTCCCCAACGGACACCTCGGCGAGGATTGGAACGGCAACGGCGGCGGCGACAGCGATCTCGGCGCTCCGATTTATGCCTGTGCCCGTGGCGTGGTCATCTTCTCCGCGAATATCGGCGTGGGCTGGGGAAACTGCATCATCGTCCGTCACATCTACCGCGAGCTGGATGGCCGTGTCGCCATGGTGGATTCCCTCTATGCGCACCTGCATCAGCGGGTGTCGAAAGTTCATGATCTCGTCGAGAAGGGCCAGCTCGTCGGCACAATGGGCGGAAACAACGGCATGTACTTCGTCCATCTGCACTTCGAGATGCGGAAAGACCTCCGCGTGGGCATGAACCGCTCCCAGTTTCCTCGCGACAACAGCGTTTACTACTCGCCGACCGCCTTCATCAACGCCCACCGCAAGCTCGCCGTCGATTCCCGCAAGTATGACGTGCCGGTGAACAACTTCGCGCCTTACGGCGGTTCGCTCGCCGATTCCCGCAGCGACGCGAGTGCCGCCCGTGCGCCGGATGTGCCCAAGATCGACAACAAACCTTCTGACGTGCGCAAACCGGAACTGAATCCCGAGGACGATGATTTCTGGTCACGCCTCAAGGCAAAAATCCGTGGTGGTCAGGTGACGCCCGGAGCCGAGGAGAAGCGCTGAAGCCGTCATGGCAGCCCGCTGAGCTTCAGCGTCTCTGCTTTGAGCTGGGTCTGGATGTGCAGCAGCACGTCGTTGTGACCACCGGGCGAGGGATGAAGGGTGACCTGACTGGGATGCGCGTTGGCCAGCTCGGCGCTCATGCGGATGGGGATAAGGTCATCGCTCATGCCGTGGTAGATGGTGAAGCGAGTTTCGGGATGCTGGCAGAGGGCGACGAGGGTCTTGCGATTGTCGAAGCGATGGAGGTTCAGGTAGCAGAGAGGCCAGCCGAGCACCTGCCGGCCCATGTCAGTCATGCTGGTGAAGGGTGAGATGAGGATGCCACGATGGATGTCGAGGTCTTCCGCGGTCATGAGAGCCGCTGCGGCACCGAGCGAATGCCCGATGACCATGCTGCGCGATGTCAAAACTTCGCGCGGCACCTTCAATCGCTTCGCGAGTTGCTCGAGCGCGGCCACGCTGCTTTCGCGGATGGCCTTCGGCGTGGGTTTGCCCTCGCATTCGCCGTAGCCAGGGTAGTCGATCATGAGCCAGGCGAAGCGTCCGTCAGCGATGCCGGCGAAGTGTAGCCAATCGAGTGCGAGGGAGCCATTGCCGGAGAAGGCGATCCACAGCGGCGCACCTTCCTCGGGGCCGCGATAGGGCGGTCGATACCAGGCGGTCTGCTGGCCTTGTGAGGTGCGGTAGGTGATGCGCTCGCCCTGGTTGTTTTCGAGATGCTCGACCATGCCGGGTTCGTTTGGCCGCGGATGGTAGATGAGCGAGGACTGGCAGCTCAGCAGAAAGACGACCGGCGTTAGCATGGCGATGAGCGCGAGGCGCAGGAGACGTTTCCAAATCGGGTGCATCAGTCCGGTGAGTAGGTTTTGGCGGTGACGCGATCGTTGTCGATCTTCAAGAGGATGGCTTCGCAGTTCGGTTCGGTATGTCCGGCCTCAGGATGCATGAAGAAATTCAGGCTGCTCTCATCTTCGAGGAAGATGGTAGGACGTGAGCGAGCGCCGCTTTCGGGATAGTGCTTTTCAAAAAGAGCCTTCACGTCGCTGCGCGACATGCCAGGCTCGATGGCCGTGTAGAAGTCCTTGTACACGCGGAAGCGTGGATCGATCCATTCCGGGTAGCTGACCATCACCACGAGGGCTGCCGGTGCTGCGGACGCGATGCCAAGCATGACGAGCAGGGCCTTCAACGCTTTGCCACGGCATCGAAATGCTCCGACGAGCAGCACGAGCGTGATCACCAGCCCAAACAAGGCCAGCCAGTGAATCGGATGCAATTGAACGCTCATGCGCGATTGTAGGCAAAATGGGCTGCGCTTGGCAAGAGGGCAGGTAGTAAGGCCACTTCCCGTAGGGCAGTTTTTACTCAATCACTTCTGCCGACTTCAAGACGGAGATGTGGCTGCCCACCAGTGACAGTCTGGCTGTCATGCCTGGCGAAAGTGTGGATAGCGACTGTTGATATGATTCAATCTGGTTTATCACCAATGCACAGGGCTGAGCCCCCTGTCTGCCACGCCAGTCTTGATGGCTGCCGAATGAACGGCTGAAAACATGGCCTATGCTCACAGGAAGCTCGCCGAGACGACCATCGACCTGAGCCACGCCGTCTTGGATTTCGACTGCATGCAAAAGGAAGTAAGGGGTCGTGCTCATAGATCATTTGTTGTTTAGAGCGTCATCGCCACGCTCTGCAATCATTCGTTCGAGTGAGGAAACTGTGGTGCGCTTAGGCAGGAACGGCTTCCGACCCCTCTCCCCGGAAAATGAAGAAGACCATGCTAGCGGGGTTTACCGGGGAGAGGGAGTGTGCCTTGCAGGCCAATAAAACAAAAAGCCGGGAACTTTCGTCCCCGGCTTTGATGATCGTTTTCGTGAATCGCTTACTTGGAGCTGGCGAGGACGCGTTTGATGTCCTCGGCCTGCTTGTCGGTGCTGGCGGCGTAGTCTTGCCAGATGACTTTGCCGTCCTTGATGAGGAAGCAGCTGCGCTTGGCAAGGCTGAGGAGGCCTTTGGCCATCTTTTCGACTTTGAAGGCGGCGACGATCTTGCCTTCGGGATCGGCGATGAGGTCGTAGGGCAGGGTAAACTTGTCTTTGAAGGCCTTCTGGGCATCGGGCTTGTCAAAGCTGACGCCGAGGACCTGCACGCCGTCCTTGCTCAGATCGGCAAAGGCATCGCGCAGGGAGCAGGCCTGCTTGGTGCAGCCGGGCGTGTCGGCCTTCGGATAGAAGAAGACGACCGTGGGTCCTTTCTTATAAACGTCGGCGAAGTTGACGGTGGCTCCGTCTTGATTGACGCCGGAGACGGCGGGGGCGTCGTAACTGACCTTTTCACCTTCGCCGGCTTTGGCGGTGCCGAGGAAGGTGCTGAGGATGGCGGTGAGCATGAGGAGGCGCGTTTTCATGGGGGTGATGGCGTGGAGAGGGGATTATTCGATGCTGACTTTCACGCCTGGAAGCGCAGCGGCGAGTTGCTTTACGCCGGCCTTCGTGGCCTTGGATTGCCAGAGGTAGATGTTTTTGAGGCTCTTGATCTTGGCGAGGTGCTTCAGGCCTTCATCGGTGACCTGCGTGCCATACAAATTGAGCGTGTGGAGGTTTTTGAGGCCGCTGAGGGATTCGAGCTCGGCATCGCCGACCTTTGTTTGGCGCAGATCGAGCGTCACGAGGCGCGGGAGCTGGCCGATGGTCTTCAAGGCGGCATCGGTGATGATGGTGCGGCCGAGGTCGAGGGCCACGACGTTGTCTTTCAATGGCAGGATGCTTTCGATCTTGGCGTCATCGCACTTGGAGACGCCAGTGAGGAAATCGACGCGGACGAGCGGGCTCTCGACCTTCACGGGAGAGACTTGCGCACCGGCTTTTTTGGCCGCTTCGAGCACGGCATCAGAGAGCGGCTTCACTTCTTTTTCCAGTTTGGCGAAGAACACGTCGTGTTCGCGGGGCTTGAACTCCCGCTGCGCCTGTGTGGCGGCACCGGCGGGCATGCCCTCGGTGTTGCCGACCCAGCCGCCAAAATCCGCGCCTTCCTCGATCCACTTCTTCAGCAGGGCGATTTCCTCCTTCGTGAGGTCATCTCCTTTCGGCGGCATGTGCGCGTCGTCGTCCTTCGGCAGGTTTACGGACTCGTAAATGCCGCTTTTGTCCGGTGAGCCGGCGGTGAGCACGGGGCCGTTTTCGCTGCCCTTCACGATGGCCCAGGCGGCGTCGAGGCGGAGGCCGGCCTTGGGCTCCTTCTTCTTGCCGTTTTCCTCATAGGGGGCGCGATGGCAATCGACGCACTTTTTGGTCATGAAGGGGAGGATCTCCGTTTCGAAGCTCACTGCGGCGAAAGCAGGGGCGGTGAGCAAGAGGGAGGCAAGAGGGAGCAAGGCAGGGCGTATCACGGCGGGAAGAATGGGTTGGGGCCGAGGGAAACGCTTGCCTGTCAGCCTTGTTTCAGGGAAATAGGAAGCACAGCCATGAGCACGAAACGCGCCGCCGACATCGAAGCCGACACCCTCCTCCGCCGCAGCACGCTTGCCATCGTGATGGGTGGTGGTGCTGGAACACGGCTCTTTCCTCTGACCAAAGACCGCGCGAAGCCCGCCGTGCCGCTCGCGGGCAAGTATCGCATTGTCGATCTGCCCATCAGCAACTGCATCAACTCCGGCCTGCGCCAGGTGTATGTGCTCACGCAGTTCAACAGCGCCTCGCTGAACCGCCACCTCAACCGCACTTATCGCTTCGACCAGTTCACGCGTGGCTTTGTCGAGGTCCTCGCTGCCCAGCAGACCCCCGATGGCGAGCGCTGGTATCAGGGCACCGCCGATGCCGTGCGGCAAAACATGCGCTACTTCCTCGAGGGTGATCACGAGCACTTCCTCATCCTCAGCGGCGACCAGCTCTACCGGATGGACTTCCGCAAGCTGATGCGTCAACACATCGCCAACGACGCGGACATCACCATCGCCACACTGCCGGTGAACGAGCGGGATGCCACCGGCTTTGGCATCATGCACAGCGATGAGAGCGGGCGCATCACCGAGTTCGTCGAGAAGCCAAAGGACCCCGAGGTGCTGGCCAAACTACGCATGCCTGCCGACGTCGTGAAGGCCCTCGGCATTGATGGCGATGAGCCGCGTTACCAGGCGAGCATGGGCATCTACCTCTTCAATCGCAAGGTCCTCGAAGAGTGCCTCGACAACAAGCACAACGACTTTGGCAAGAACATCATTCCCACCGCCATCAGCGAGCGCCATGTGCATACCTACAACTTCCACGGCTACTGGGAGGACATCGGGACCATTCGCAGCTTCTTCCAGGCGAATCTGGACCTCTGCCAGACCGTGCCGCCCTTCGACTTTTTCGACAGCGTGGCTCCCATCTTCACCCACAGCCGCGCCTTGCCCGCCAGCAAGCTCAACGGTGCCACGGTGCGCCAGGCACTCATCGCCGATGGCTGCATCATCACCGATGCGCACCTCGAAAATGCCGTCATCGGCGTCCGCTCCCGCATTGAGACAGGCACCACCATTCGCAAATGCATCGTCATGGGAGCCGATTTCTACGCCGGCGCCCGCGGCACCGATCCGGACCGTCCGCCTCCCGGTATCGGCCGCAATTGCCGAATCGAGCGGGCGATCATCGACAAGAACGTCCACATCGGCGACAACGTCGTCATCACCCCCGAAGGCAAGCCCGACCACTTCGACGGGCCCAACTGGTACATCCGCGACGGCATTGTCTGCGTGCCGAAGGACGCGGTGATCCCGGATGGCACCTGGATTTAAAATTGTCCGACATGCCTGACGAACGTCCCGAAGTGCTCATGGCCGCTCCGCTGCCGGATTTTCTCCGCCAGCCGCTGGAGGCCGCGTATCGCGTGTGTGACATGGGAAATCCTTCTGCGGAGGTTCGTGCCATTGTGCCGCTTGGCGGCACGGTGCTCACCACCGAGCAGCTCGCCCGTTTTCCCAAGCTCGAAATCATCAGCGTCATGGGCGTGGGCTACGACGGCGTGCCCATCCCATGGTGCAAAGAGCGCGGCATCCGCGTCACCAACACGCCGGATGTGCTCACCGATGACGTGGCGGACATCGCGGTGGCCTTGGTGCTGATGACGAGCCGTTGCCTCGTCGAATCGAACCGCCATTTGCATGAGGGGAAATGGCTCAAAGGTGCTTTTCCGCTCGCTCACGCCCTTCGTGGCAAGGTGGCGGGCATTCTCGGTCTTGGCCGTATCGGCAAGGCCATCGCGCAGCGTCTCGAAGCGCATGGCATGAAGATCGCCTACCATGGTCGAAAGCCGCAAAACGTGCCGTGGAGCTACTTCGATGATTTGAAGGCGCTCGCGGCGGAGAGCGACTTTTTGATCGTGGCATGTCCCGGAGGCCCGGAGACGCTAAAAATCGTCAACGCGGAGGTTTTGAGTGCTTTGGGACCGGAAGGCACGCTCATCAACATCGCCCGCGGCAGCGTCGTCGATGAGTCAGCGCTCATCGCCGCCCTCGAAACTGGCGGCATCCGCACCGCCGGGCTCGATGTATTCGAGGACGAGCCTCGCGTGCCCGCCGCGCTCATGAGCTGCGAGCGTGCAGTCTTTCTCCCGCACGTCGGCAGTGCCACGCACGAAACCCGCCGGGCCATGGCCGGTCTCGTGCTCGACAATCTCGCTGCTCACTTTGCCGGCCGTGAGTTGGTCACGCCGGTGATTTAGATCACGCATGCAGGCGCTCATCCGAGTCGATGAAGAGCCAGCAGACGGCGGAGATCAGGTAGGTGCCGGCGGCCACATAGAGCGGCATGTTCCAGTCCCCATTGGCCGCGTCGCGAATCCATACCACCGCCAGGGTGGCGAGAGCGCCTCCCATGTTTCCCAGCATGTTCATACTGCCAGAGACGGAGCCCGCGAGCTTGCCGCCTATGTCCGAGCATGCGCCCCATGCGCCTGGCATGGAGAGATCATTAAAGAAACCAGACAGGCCCAGCGCCAGCATCACCCAAGTGGGGTTTGACTGCTGCGTGGCAAGGCAGATGCACAAACCCGCTCCCAGCATGCCGGCCACGCCCACCGCCCGCCGCGCCCGGCTGAGGCCCTTCGCGGAGTTCGCAGCCAGTTTTCGGGCAAACACGCCCCCCGCATAGCAGCCCATACCGCCGAGGAAAAGGGGCGCTCCGCCCAGCATCGCGGTCCAGGATGCCTTCATGTCCATTTTGAGCACCACCTCCATGTACTTGGGCAGCCAGGTGATGTAAAAATACCACACATAGCTGATGCAGAAGTAGTACAGCCAGAGAAGCAGCACCGAGCGACAGGAGACCAGCCGGCGCCACGGGATGGCCACATGCTCCGGGCTGTTTCTTGCGGCCTCCTCGAGCAGCTTCAGCTCGGCGGCATTCACTTGGGGATGATCTTTCGGATCATCGCGGAACCACCGGCTGAAAAAGAACACCCAAACAACACCCAAGCCCGCAAAAACTGGAAACGTCCACCTCCAGCCGCCCACCAACTCGGACACATAGAGCACGAGGAGCGGAGAAAAAGCCCCGCCCCAGCGGGCGCACATCCAGGTGATGCCCTGCGCCACCCCACGCTCCTCCTGGGGCAGCCACAGGCTGAACATCTTCGTGATATTTGGAAAGCCGCCCGCCTCGCCCATGCCAAAGATGAATCGGCAGGCCAGCAGGCTGAGCAGCCCGGTGACCGCGCCTGTCAGCGCCGTGAAGACGCTCCAAAAGACCACGATGCGGATCAGCACCCTCCGTGGCCCCCATTTGTCCCCCAGCCAGCCGCCAGGGATCTCAAAAAGTGCATAGGCGAAGGTGAAAGCCCAGAACACCCATTTCATGTCCCCGTCGGTCAGGCCGAGATCGCGTTGAATCGCGGTGTTCATGCTGCCAAAGCACACCCGGTCGATGTAGTGAATGATGCCGAGCAGCACGGCAAAGAGGATCACGCCGTGGCGTGTGCGGGAGGGCTGGGAATTGGATTCCATGGAAAAGGTCGGGAAAAACTCGTTCTGCCACGGTTCGCCACCCGGCGTCAATGCCCGGTCCGGGGCCCGGAATGCCGCTTGCAAAGGTGGAAACCGCCCCCATGTTCGCGCCCCTTTTCCCCTACCAGCCTATGTTGATCGGTATTCTCACGGTGGTCGAAGTCCTCGTCTGCCTGCTCCTCATTCTCATCGTCCTCATGCAGCGTCCGCGCCAGGAGGGCCTCGGTGCCTCTTTCGGCGATTCCATGACCAGCCAGGTCTGGGGTGCGCAGACCACGAACGTCCTCCAGAAGTTCACCGTCTATCTCGCCGTCCTGCTTTTCGTGCTCACGCTCGCCCTCGCCGTGCTTACCGCCCGCGAACAGGCCCCGGAGAAGTCCAAGCTCTTCGGTGACAAGCCCGCCGAGCCCCCGCCCGCTCCCGCCGCCCCGGCCACACCCTCTCCCATCTCCGTAACACCGGCTCCTGCCGCTCCCGTCACACCCGCTCCGGCTCCCGCCGCGGCTCCAAAATCCGACGCCCCCAAGGCGGACGCCCCCAAAGCTCCGGCCACACCGGCTGCTGCCGCGCCGAAGGCTCCAGAGGCCCCGAACCCAGCCGCCGAAGCTCCCAAGCCTGCGGCGACTCCGGCTCCTGCCGCCCCCGTCACACCTGCTCCGGCCCAGCCGAAGTAAGCGGCCCTTCAGCATTCTTTTCCGAGAGGAAGGCTGCCACGCCTTCCTCTTTTTTTGCGCCTGGCTCCCTGCGGCTCGCTTGAGGAATCCTTGACCACGCCTTCGCTTCCCTCGTAAACTTCCCTCCTTCATTCTCGTTAATTCCAGCCCATGAACTCACCCATCGTCGAAAACGCCTCCCGTCGTGACTTTTTGAAAACTGCCACCAAGGCCACCGCCGGCCTTTCGGTGCTCTCCGGCATCTCCCTCCCGTATGTGCATGCGGCGGGCAGTGATGAGATCAAGGCGGCGCTCATTGGCTGCGGTGGTCGCGGCACGGGAGCGGCCAGCAATGCCATGACGGTGAAGCAGCGCATGCCGCGCCTCGTGGCGATGGCGGATGTCTCGAAGGAACGCCTCGACGGCAGCTTTGAAAACCTCACGAAGAAGCACCCGGACCGCATGTCGGTGTCCGAAGACGCGAAATTCATCGGCTTTGATGCCTACAAGCATGCCATCGACAGCCTACGCAAAGGTGACGTGGCCATCTTCACCACGCCGGTGGCTTTCCGCTGGGTGCATTACAAGTATGCCATCGACAAGGGCGTGAACGTTTTCATGGAAAAGCCGATCTGCACGGACGGCCCGACGGCTCGACGCTTGCTCGCTGTGAACGAAGAAGCGAAGAAGAAGGGCCTCAAGGTGGGCGTGGGCCTCATGTGCCGTCACTGCCGCGTGCGTGGCGAGCTCTTCAACCGCATCCAGGACGGCGAGATCGGCGATCTCATGCTGCTGCGCGCCTACCGCATGCAGGGCATCATCGGCAGCGTGTTCACACCGCGCCGTGATCCGAAGGCGCATCCGAACGAGCTGCTCTGGCAGATCAAAAACTTCCACAGCTTCCTCTGGGCCTCCGGTGGTGGTTTCAGCGACTTCAACATCCACAACATCGACGAAGCCTGCTGGATGAAAAACGACTGGCCCGTCGAGGTGCAGGCCAGCGGTGGCCGCACGGATCGCGGCGACAACGTGGACCAGAACTTCGACCACTACTCCTGCGAGTACACCTTCAAAGACGGCGCGAAGCTCTTCCTCGAAGGCCGCACGGCGTTGAATGTCCATACGCAGTTCGCCACCCAGGTGCATGGCACCAAGGGCTGCGCCATCGTCTCCACCGCCGGCCACTTCCCGTCGAAAGCGATGTCCTTCAGCGGACAGGACTTCACCAAGCGTGAAAACCTCCTCTGGCGCGGCAAGCAGCCGGAGCCGAACCCCTACGACCTCGAGTGGGAAGACCTTGTGAAGGCCATCAGCGACGACAAGGAATACAACGAAGTCGAGCGCGGCATCAAATCGAGCGTGACCACCGCCATGGGCCGCTGGGCCGCCCACACCGGCCAGAAGATCACATACGAAGAGTACATCAACAGCCCCTTCGAGTTCTCCCCCGGCGTGGAAAACCTCACCATGGACGGCCCGCCGCCCATCGTGGCCGACAAAGATGGCAATTACCCCTTCCCGAAAGCCGGCCAGTTCAAGGACCGCGAATACGCCATGGAACCCCAGGCGAATCCGTTCCCGCTGATCAAGTTTGGCGCGTAAGCCTCATCGCCCTTCACCACCGCCGGATCACCTCGATCCGGCGGTTTTTTTGCGCCGGTTCAGAGCATTCGTTCGACGGCGGCATGCATCATCTCCAGGAAGATACCCTCGCAGCGAATCGGGATGACATCGAAAGGCACGATCTCGCCGTCCTCACAGCGCATGACGTTCTTTTCCAGCACATCAAAAAGCGCCACGCCATCTTCTGGACGGAACCACGTCCAGGCGCTGATGAAACGAAAGCCGTTCTGGCGCATCCAATCGCTGATTTCAGCGAGGCTCGCGGGTCGCCCACGGGCGATGAGTTGCGCCGTGACGGCATGCAGCCGCTTTTCCGTCGCGATGAAGCCCGCCAGCCGCGTGTGGCAGCGTGGGAAGAGCTCATTCAGCAGCAAAAGCCGCCGAAGGTATTGAAGCGGCGTTCCCTCCACCGTCGTGAACCAGTGGCAGACATCCCGATACCGCGACTTCGGCAAACAGGCGGCGTAAAAGCCGAATTCCGGGCCGATGGTGACTTTGACGATGCGATCCGAAGTCTCGAGCGGATCGACCAGCCAGTGCTCACGCCCCCCTTTGAGGCGATGGGGGAATGGTTCAGCCTCAAACACCAAACCCGCTCGTCTGGCCCACTTGCCGAGGGCCTCTATTTGCGCCAATCCGTGATCGGGATCAGGGGCTCGCCCATGTTCTTCTCCAACATGGCCCGCAGCTCCGCAGGCGACATCGTATGCTGGTTGGAGCCAGTCGTCTGCATAGGCGGCAACGAGTTCCCGGTAGAACTCATGCTGGGCGGTTGTTGAACTGGAGGACTCCATGCGGGCATGGTGGCGACGGCGGACATGAGTTCAAGGTAACGGCCAAAAGCCGCACGGCAATCATTTACTCCTCCGTCACCAGATGCACGACACCGGCCGGATTCTTGATCCAGAACGCGGCCATGCCCTCCGGTAGGGGCTCGACTTCATCACAACGAGTGATGTGGACCGCTTTGAGATGCTCCGCCGCTGCGGCGATGTCCGTGGTGCGGACTTCGAGCCAGACCTCGGACTTGGCGATGCCCTCGACACGGTCAATCCAGAGGTGTTTGCCGCCGCCGTAGTCGAAACGCACGGTTTCGGCCTCGCGGCTCTCCACGCGGAAACCAAGCGTCTGCTCATAAAACGCCACCACGGCCTCAAACTCGGCCGCTGGCACTTTCATGGCGATGTTATCGCCGGGTGGGAAGAGTGGAGATGGCATTCAAGCGAGCCTCAACCCGCCGCTTCCACCTTCTCACCGGCGAGCTTCGCAGCGCGTTCGGCGAGTTCGATGTTGAATTGCTCGGGCGTCGGCTCGGCGCCTTTGGTGCGGGTGCGGGCGAACCAATCAGCGAAGATCTCGCCGGGCTGGCGCTCGGCTTTGAAGGCTTCGAGGAAGGCTCGTACTTTGCCGGGGATGTCATCGCCGAGGACGGACTTGAATTCGAGGCCGGCGAGGGCGTTGCCACGGATGCTGCCGCCGACGAACATGGCGTATTTATTCGGCGCACGACCCACGAAGCCGAAATCGGCGTTGTAGGGACGGCCGCAGCCGTTCGGGCAGCCGGTCATGCGGAAGAGGATGGGTTCGTCTTCGAGGCCGAGTTCCTTGAGGATCGGATCGATCTTGTCGAGGATGCCAGGGAGGGCGCGTTCGGACTCGCTGAGGCTCAAACCGCAGGTCGGCAGGGCGACGCAGGCGTGGGCGACCTTGCGGGCGCGGGTGAAGCCGGCCTCATTGGCATGCACGACGCCGTGTTTGGCGAGAATGGCGTCCACGGCGGCTTTTTGCTCGGGGGCGACATCCGCGATGATGAGGTTCGTGTTGGCCGTGACGATGAAGGGCAGCTTCAGCGCCGTGGCGATCTCGGCAAAGCAGGAGCGATACTGCGGACCGTTTTCACGATCGACGACGCGGCCCATGTTCACGTAAACGCAGCAGTAGAGCTTGCCGTCGCCCTGCTCGTGCCAGCCCATGTTGTCTTCGACGCTGTCAAAGCTGAGCGGCTTCGGCGGCTCGGTGGTGATACCTGGAAGGCGGCGCACGACTTCGGCGCGGAAGCCGTCGAGGCCCATGGTCTGCACGGTGTATTTGAGGCGGGCGTTTTTGCGCTCGGTGCGGTTGCCGTGGTCACGCTGGGTGGTGACGATGGCTTCGATGGCATCGACGACGTTCGCACGCTTCGCGTAAAGCAGCGGCTGGCCGAGGAAGGGTCGTGTGGTGAGCTGGCCGTGGCTCATGCCAAAGCCGCCGCCGACGGTGATGGTGTAGCCTTCGACCTCGCCATTCACGACGTGCGGCACGAGGCCCACATCCTGGGAGTAGATGTCCGAGTCATTGATCGGAGCGATGGCCACGCCGATCTTGAACTTACGCGGGAGATACACTTTTCCGTAGATGGGATCATCGCCTTCGGGAGCCTTCGTTTGCTCGCGGACGGCGGGATTGACCTCAGGGTCCTTGATCCAGTTCGGGTCGATCTTTTCGCCGTCGAGCCAGATGTCGGCATAAGCCGTGGAGCGCCACAGGAAGCGCTGGCTGATCTCTTCGGTGAGCGTTTGCGTGTCGGCATGCACGGCGTCCTTGATCGGCGCGGCGGGGCCCATGGTGTTGCGCACGACGTCGCCGCAGGCCCCCATGGTGGAGAGGCCGCTGTGGCAGACGTTGCTGATGACTTCCTTCACGCCGCCTTTGAGCACGCCGTGGAGCTGGATGCCCTGGCGGGTGGTGAGGCGCATGTTGCCCATCGCTTTCGTGCAAAGAGCGTCGTGGATCATCCACTGCTCGGCGGTGATGCGGCCGCCGGGCATTTTGCTGCGGATCATGAAGCTCCAGGCCTTTTCCTTCTTCTCCTTGGAAAGCTGGGCACGCAGGTCGCGGTCATCCTGCTGGTAGGAGCCGTGGTGCTTCATGAGGATGTTGCTGTCCTCCGGGATGCTGGGGGTGCTGGTATCAGCGAAAAGCTCGGCGAGCTGGCCACGGAGGCCGGCGGAGGCGAGTTTGATGTCTTCGACGGAGGCTTTGGACATAAAAAAGAGGGTTTGGCAGGTTTTGAGGGCCGCCAGAGTGCCTCAGTTTGAGGTGAAAGCAAGGAGAGGGGGCTTCGAATGCCTTCCCGCGTCACATCGCCGGTCTCGCCAGCTCTTTCCAGGGGCCTTGGCGCAGCACGATGTCCGGCACGAGGGAACGCCAGCGGTCATCGCCGGCCTCGATCATTTTGCGCACCTCGGCGCTGGTGTGGAAGATGTAGTCCGCATGCGGGTCCTCCAGCGGGCGGACGCTGTTCGTATCGAGCAGGTAGCGCAAAAGATGGCGTTTCTCGGGGCTGAGCTTCGCGTCATCGGCCCCGAGGACCTTGCCAGTCATCGGATCGCCCATGGGATAGACATAGACCCGGACCTGGTTCTTGAAGAGACGACCAAAGGACTCGAGCAGCCCGCCTTCGAGGTCGGCGCACCAGCGTTCGTTGAAGAGCTCCTGGAAGAGCGGCTGGCCCAGCACGATGGCGATCGGCATCTGTGTGTGGCGGGCGAGGAAGGCGCTCACTTTATGAAACTCGGGATACTTTGAGATCAGCACGTTCTTGCCAAGCGCCTGAAGCACATCGGCACGGGCCAAAAACTCGCTGTCAGGCACCTCGCAGCCGGAGGCGAGCAGGTTATGCATCGTCAGTTCGAGGATCTCCACGTTGTCGCGGGCCTGATCGCCGAAGTCAGCGAGGAAGGCGGCTTGGCCGCGGGCGATCATGTCGAGGTTGAGGTTCGTGATGGGATCAAAGCTGCCGCGTTTGAGGAAGACGGGCTTTTTGTAAAGCACATCGCTGGCCTGCCAGATTTCGCCGTTGGCTCCAAACAGCGCCGCATCAGCCAGGCCGAGACGCACCAGCTTCAGCGCCACGAGGCGGTCTTGATAGTCCATCGAGGCAAAGGCGGGGCCGGTGAAGTCGATCATGTCGATCTCCACGCGTTTCCGCGTGAG
>JBKCXA010000373.1:0-2164 GCA_046316935.1 Prosthecobacter sp. | reverse complement strand
GACGAGCTCGACGCCGTGGGCAACACCATGAAGGCTGTCACCAAAGGCTACGCCATCGCCAGCGCCGGCCTCGCCGCCATGGTGCTCTTCGGCAGCTATGTGAAGGACCTTGAAGCCTTTGTCGGCCACACCGTGACCTTTGACCTCATGAACCATGAGGTCGTCATCGGCATGTTCATCGGCGGCCTGCTGCCCTTCATCTTCACCGCCTACTGCATGAGCGCCGTCGGCAGCGCCGCCGGAGCCGTGGTGCTCGAAGTGCGCCGCCAGATCGCCGCGAAGCCCGGCATCCTCAACGGCACCGAAATCCCCGATTACGCCCAGTGCGTGGGAATCGTCACCAGCGCTGCCTTGAAGCAGATGATTCTACCGGCACTGCTGCCGCTCATCTTCGTCATCGGCATGGCCTTCGTCGGCATGCAGGCCCTCGGCGGCGTGCTCATCGGCACCATCGTCACCGGTCTCTTTGTCGGCATCGCCATGACCAGCGCCGGTGGTGCCTGGGACAACGCGAAGAAATACATCGAGGAAGGCAACCACGGCGGCAAACACAGCTTCGCCCACCAGGCCGCTGTGACCGGCGACACCGTCGGCGATCCTTACAAGGACACCGCCGGCCCTGCCGTGAACCCCATGATCAAGGTCGTGAACATCCTCGCCATCCTCATCATCCCGATCATCTTCAAGAAGTAAGCCGCTTCCTCACGGCCTAAGGAGCCACTCACCAAACGAAGGCGGCACGCTGGTAAAATGATGGTGGGTAGAATGATGGATCGAATCATTTTACCTCGCATCATTTTACCCTTTCAGGGAACTCGCAGGCTAGTGAGTTGGGGGGGCTTGTATAGGGCAGACTCATTCGCTTGCCTCCATTCGTTTGCCTGAAGCAGCGATTGGCAAGCGAATGGAGGCAAGCGAATCAGAAGAATCCGTCATGCTGACCGACGGGCTGCATTTGGTGCCCTTGTCGTGATCCCGCCGCTTTCTTTTTGCCCGCGAATCATGATTCGGGATGCGCGGAAGGTCTTCGATGCTCCTTTGGGGCCTTCCCCCCTTTTTATCATGTCCCTGCAAATCCCTGATCATCCCTTCAAAGCCTTCATTTTCGACTGCGACGGCACCTTGGTCGATTCGATGCCGCTGCATTACATCGCATGGTGCGAGGCGTTGAAGACACACGGGGCCGAGTTTGAGTTCACGGAGGAGTTTTTCTACGGTCACGCCGGGGTGAAGGAGCAGGATGTGGTGCGCATCCTCAATGACCTGCACGGCACGACCATTGATCCGGTGGAGGTGGACGAGACCAAGGCGGTGATTTTTCATCGCCGCATCCCGGAGGTGCAGCCCGTGCGGCCCGTGGCGGACTTTGCCAGGTCGGTGGCAGGACGTTTTCCCATCGCGGTGGCCTCCGGCAGCGCGGAAGACACGGTGCGGGGCTGCTTGAAGGCCACAGGCCTGCTCGACCTGTTTGAGATCATCATCACGCCGAAGGACGTGCGGCATGGCAAACCGGCTCCGGACATGTTCCTGCTGGCGGCGGAGCGCATGGGCATCGCACCGGGCGACTGCCTCGTGCTGGAAGATGGCAACAGCGGGCTCAAGGCGGCGGAAGCCGCGGGCATGCAGGCCGTGTTTGTGCCGCGCACGCTGCGCTGAGAAAAGATTGACGTTTTGGCACGCCCCGTGGTCTGATGGAGGCCTCACATCCAACAGCCTGTCCATCCCATGCTCAACGAATTCAAAAAGTTCATCCTCAAAGGCAACGTCGTCGATCTCTCCACCGGTGTCATCATCGGCGCGGCCTTTGGCGGCATTGTCACCGCCTTTACCAAGGGCATCGTGGAACCCATCCTGCGCCTCATTCCGGGTGGCGGGGAGAACATCAAGGGCCTGGCTTGGGAGATCGGGGACAAGTTCAAGGACGAGAAGGGAAACCTGGTGGCCAACATGATCGACCTGAATGTGATCGTGAACGCCGCGATCAATTTCCTCATCACCGCCGCAGTCGTCTTTTTTGTGATCATCAAGCCTCTTCACAAGCTCATGGCCATGATGAAGAAGGAGGAGGCCGCCGCGCCGCCTCCGGCCCCGGCCGAGGACATCGTGCTGCTGACGGAGATCCGCGATCTGCTGAAGAAGTAGGCCACTTCGTGATTCTGAAATC
>JBKCXA010000372.1:0-10088 GCA_046316935.1 Prosthecobacter sp. | reverse complement strand
CGAATGCACTCGATTTGAGCCGGGCGGACCAAAACGGCCTCTCGAAGGCCATGATCGACCGCCTCACGCTCGATCCGAAGCGCCTCAAAGCCATCGCCGAGGCCGTGCGTGAGGTGGCGATGCTGCCCGATCCCGTGGGCGAGCTTTTGACCGAGTGGACACGGCCGAATGGCCTGCACATTCGCAAGCTGCGCGTGCCCATCGGTGTCATCGGCATCATTTTCGAGTCACGTCCGAATGTGACCACGGATGCGGCTTCGCTTTGCTTCAAGACGAGCAATGCCACCATTCTTCGCGGTGGCTCGGAGGCCATCGACAGCAATCGCGCCCTTGCCGCCGCCCTTCAGGCCGGTGGTGAGCGTGCCGGACTGCCTGCCGACAGCATCCAGCTCATTCCCTTCACGGATCGCAGCAGCGTCGAGCACATGGCGAAGATGGATCAATACATCGACCTCATCATCCCACGCGGTGGCAAGGGCCTCATCGAAAAGGTCGTCTCGACTGCTCGCATGCCGGTGATCAAGCACTACGACGGCGTCTGCCACGTCTATGTGCATGCCGATGCCGATTTCGACATGGCAGCGAACATCATCGTAAACTCGAAGTGCCAGAAGCCCGGCGTGTGCACTGCGCTGGAGACCATCCTCGTGCATCGCGATGCCGCCGCGGCTTTTTATCCGATCATCGGCAAACGCCTTGCCGAGGCCAAGGTGGAGCTGCGTGGCGATGCGGAGGCCCTCGCGCATCTCGGCGTGGATGCCAAAGCGGCCACTGAGGAGGATTGGAGCACCGAGTATCTCGACCTCATCCTCTCCGCCAAGACCGTCTCCGGCCTCGACGAAGCCATCGCGCACATCAACCACTACGGCAGCCATCACACCGACAGCATCATCACCCGCGATGCCGCCGCCGCCACCCGCTTCCAGCATGAGGTGGACAGCGCCGTGGTGCTCCACAACGCCAGCACCCGCTTCAACGATGGCGGCGAGTTCGGCTTCGGCGCCGAGATCGGCATCTCCACGGATAAACTCCACGCCCGTGGCCCCATGGGTCTCGCGGAGCTTTGCAGCTACAAGTATCTGGTGGCTGGCAACGGGCAGGTCAGGGGGTGAGCTAGGTAAGCAAGGCGGTGAAACCCGCCTGCTCAAAGTGGTGGTCCCCGGTGAGCGCCTCAATGACATGCTCGTCAGCCATGACGAGGAAGGAAATGCAGTCCGTGAGCGACCATCCCTTGTCGGGTCTTTCGTCATAAAGAGCCAGCCCCCGTTGAAACAGCTCCTCCGAGGCGGGAATGATGCGCATTCCTTCCGCGTGATCGAGATCTCGCATGAAGGCGGCACACCCAGCGCGTGCTTTGGAGTTTGAAAGCATGTTCGCCACTTCCATCAACACCCAGCGGGTTGTCACAATGCCGGTGATGCTTTCGTCCGCGCATGCCTGCACGGCTTTCGCATGGCCAGCATCGTTCGGATCGAGCAGGGCAATGTAGAACCAGGCATCAGCAAACACGCGGCGCATGGCTTTTCAGCGTTTAGGCGCTCCGTACAGATAGTGATCGTGCTGCGAGGCAGCATCCGTAGGCAGATCGTCCGCCATGCCAGCATACTTCAGCATCCAGGAACCGGCCGCCTTCTTCGGCTGCACCACTTCCTCCGTATGAATCGTCACGAGGGTCCCATCCGCGATGGGCACATCGGCGGGCAGGTGAATAGTTCGGTTCTGCACTCGGGCGGTGATCGTCATGTGCTGAATATGACCGGCAAGACGAAAAACGACAAGGCCAATCATGGACCTCACCCGGCCGGAAGCAGCCTGGCCGCGATGCCGCGTGCGGTGGCAATGAGACGGTTCTTTTCCTCGTCGCTAAACTCGTAGGGGGTGAGCTTGCCGATGCCAAGCGTGCCACAGAGGCGTCCCCCGGCGTCGAGCACGGGCACGGCGAGCGAGCCCTGCACCTGCGTCTGCTTGGCACCGGGTTTGGCCACGCCGGAGGTGTCGGTTTGCAGGTTGCACAGTTCCACCGGCTCCTTGCGCTGGGCGGCGGCCCCGGCGATGCCCTTGCCCACGGGAATGCTTTGAATCACCGGCATCAAGGCGTCCGGGATGCCACGGTGCGCCACAAGCTTGAGGTGGCCGTCCACAGGATCCAGGCGGTGAAGGGTGCCGGTGGTGCAGCCGAACGACGAGATCGTCTGATCGAGAAAATCGCTCCAGGACAGAAGCGTGGCTTGGGTGGGGGACATGACGCGCGTTTTTTGAGAATGGGATTTTTCGTTGAGGCGGGAATACCGGGGCACTATTCTCGCCTATACTGCCTTATGAAAACAAAAACCTGCTCCGCCATTTTTGCGCTTCTGTTGCTGGCTGCTGCCGCCCCGGGGGCCAATCCGCCCGCGGCACGGCCGGGCATCATCGCCAAATCGCACTACCACGACGACAAGTCGCACACCGAGAGCGTGCTGGACATGAATGTGCGCGAACTGGAGGAGAAGACCTTTGACGCGAACGGCGTGCTCACCATGCGGAAGCACTATCTCGTCAACGACATGGGCCAGCCCACCCAAGGAAATGTGTATGACGGCAAGAACAACCTCGTGGCCCGCTCCATGATGGTCTTCGACTCCTTCAACCGCGTGCAGGAGATGCGCACCGCCAATCTGAACGGCGAGGTCTTCCAGCAGGTGCTTTATGAATACGATGCCGCAGGCAAGGCGATGAAGCCCAAGGTGATCAACTACGACACCAAAGCACCCACCTTCAAAACCGCGACGATCGACTTCACCAAGTCCATGCCGAATCCCGACCAGCCCCAGGCGACCGGATTGCAACCTGCTCCTGCCGTCCAGCAGGGCAATGCGATCCAGCAAGGCGCTCCGATCTATGCGCCGGGCACCGCGCCTCAAAGCGCCCCCGAGGAGCCGAAGAAGAAGTCGTTCTGGAAGCGTCTCTTTGGCGGCAAGGACAAGTAAATTGGCTGTTCACTCGACCCACAGCACGTTGAGTCCGAGCTTGTCCGCGACCTGACGTCCCCTTCCCTGCCCCAGCACGAGCAACGCAGTGGCGTAACCATCCGCGAGCGCTGCGGATTCATGCTTCACGCTCACGGAGCGCAGCGAATGCGCCAACGGACTGCCCGTGCGAGGATCGAGCACATGGGGGTAACTCTTCCCCTCATGCTCAAAGTGCTGCCGATAGGTGCCGCTGGTGGCGAGGCAGGCACTTTCGAGCCTCAAGGCCTGCATCGGTTGCTTCGATGAAGCCTCCGGCATCTGCACGCCGACGAGCCATGGCTTCCCATCGGGACCGTGACCACGGGCGAGCACCTCGCCGCCGAGTTCGAGCAAAAAGTCCCGCACGCCCGCCGCCTCCAATCGCTTGGCAAGTTGATCGAGTGCCCAGCCCTCGGCGATAGCCGAGAGGTTCAGCCGCAGCAGCGGATGCTTTTTACGCAAGGCAGGAGGTTCATCGCGGATGTCGAGCAAATGCCAGCCGCAGTGCTGGCGGGCTTTTTCGATTTCGGCATCGCGAGGAGGCACTTGGCGTGATCCTTTGGCTCCGAAGCCCCAGAGGTCGATCAGCGGGGCCAGCGTGATGTCGAGAGCCCCACCGGTGTCATCGGCGATGCGTTTGGCGAGCCTGACCAGTTCGATGACCTCCGGCGGCAGGCTTTGCCAGTCGGTGCTCTTGGACTCGTTAAAGCGTGAAACCGCCGAATCAGGCCTCCAGTGCGAAAAGACCGCCTCCCAGCGATCAAGTTCGGTTTGCAGCGGGTTTTGAAAATCGCCTGCCGAGGATGCTTTGAGGGTCCAGGAGGTGCCACAAGCCTTCCGAGGTGTTTCCCTCGATTTTTCGCAGCTCGCGAGCAGCAGCGTCCCGCACAAAAAAAGGGCACGGATCGCTGACGGTGGCTGCATGAAGGCGAGTCTAGGCCACGTTCCAGCCGCCTCCATGAAAAACTCCGCCCCTCTCACCCGCCGTCGTGCTCTGAAGACGCTGTTTTGCTCCAGCGCCGCCCTCGCTCTGAATGTGCGCACCCAGGCCGCTGCCGCCCCGGCGGCTGGAGCGTTGAATTTCCTCTGCATCGGCGATTTTGGCACCGGCGGAGCCGATCAGAAGAAGGTCTCCGCCGCGATGCAGGGCTTCGTTTCGAAGTCTGGCATCAAGCCCAATGCGCTCTGGATGCTGGGTGATAACTTTTACAGCAAGGACAAGTCTCCCGAGGGCTTCACCACGAACTCACCGCGTTGGAAAAACGAGATCGAGGACATGTATCCCGCCGCCGTTTTCCCCGGCCCGATGCATGCCGTGCTCGGCAACCATGACTACCATGACAACGCCGGCGGCCAGGATGTGCAGCTCGCCTATGCGAAGAAGCCCGGCGTGCGCTGGCACCTGCCGGCGAAATGGTATCGCCTTGATGCCGGCCCGGTCACCTTCCTGTGCCTCGACAGCAATCTGCCTGCCGTCAGTGGATCGAAGGACAAAAAGAGCGGCAAGCCTCGTTCCTCACTGAGCTCGGCGGAGGAGGCGGAGCAGCTCGCCTGGTTCAAAGCGGAACTCGCCAAGCCTCGCGGCACCTTCACCATCGTCGCCGCGCATCATCCGCTCTACTCCAACGGCGATCATGGCGATACCAAAGCCATCATCGAGCAGTGGGACGGCCTGCTTCAGGAACACAAGGTCCACGCTTACATCTGCGGTCACGACCATGATCTCCAGCATCTGGAGTTCGAGGGCCGTTTCACCTCCCACCTCATCTCCGGCGGCGGCGGTGCCAAAACCCGCGCTCCGAAAACCGACCGCAAGACGCCCTTCTTCAAACAAACCTACGGCTTCACCCATCTCGCCATCTCCGCCGGCGAGCTGCGCTTCACGCACTACGATGCCGATGGCGCTCAACTCCACACCTTCACGAAGAAGCCGGATGGCAGCGTGAAGATTGGATAGAGCAATCTCACCGCTTCCGCAGTAGCACGATCCGCGTCGAACCATAAGTCCGGTCCGTGAGCAGCTCCCAGACCGCCGCGTCGAACAGGGGCGGTCGGGGCGTGGCGAGCGATTCGAGCAGCAGATGCCCGCCGGATTGAAGAAGATGCGGAAGCGCCTCCAGGGCCAACAGCGCCGCGTTGAGGTCCTTGTCATCCGGACGATGCGCATACGGCGGATCGGCAAAAATGAGATCGAAGGCCGCTTCGGGCACCTTGAGTGACTCGACGGTGCGCAACACATCCCCCACACGCACCGTGGCCCCTTCGAGGCGTGTCTTGGCGATGTTTCGACGGATGACATCACAGGCCCGGCGATCCTGATCGACGAGCATCGCGGAGGCTGCACCACGGCTGAGGCATTCGAGGCCAAAAGCTCCCGAACCGGCGAAGAGATCAAGCACACGAGCCCCAGGCACCACTTCACCGAGCATCGAAAAGATAGCCTGCCTCACCCGGTCCTGCGTGGGACGGGTGACGGATTTGGGGACTTCGAGCGGGATGCCGCCTGCGGTGCCGGAGATCAGACGCATGATGGATGAGGTTGAAATAGAACTCAGAGCCTGCCGGGTCAATCACGTGCCTTCAACACCGCGATCATGTCGAGCTTCTTCAGCATGCGGCCGACGACCAAAAAGGACGCGGTGGCCGCGGCGAGCACGACGAGAACGGCGAGCGAGTAGGTGAAGAGGCTGATCTTCAGCGGCAGGCGCACCGTCTCCGTGCGGAGTTGTGTGATGATGAAGGTGGCGAGACCTTTGCCAAACAGCAGGCCCACCGGCAGCGCGGCGAGCACGAGCAGCGAGAGCTCACCGAGGAGCACGCCAGCCACTTCACGCTGGGTGAAGCCGACCACCCTCAGCGTGGCGAGGTCGCGCCCACGCTCACTGAGGGCGATGCGGGCGCTGTTATACACAACGCCAAAGGCCACGATGACCGCCAGCGTGAGGTAGAGCTTGCGGATGATGCCGATGCTCTGCCCCGTCGTGCTTCGGAAGGCCTCGAGCTGGTCTTCCTTCACGAGCGTGATGGCGATGCGCGGCGTGTCCTTCACCTTGCGCATGAATTCGCTCCAGTGCCGCGTGTCCACCGCCAGGTAGGCACCGCTCACCACCTCGCCCTCCCGCATGAGGCGGCGCAGCGCGTCGATGTCCATGTAGGCCGCCACTCCGGCGAAATCTTCAAGAAAACCGCGGATCGGAACCTCACGCGTGGCCCGCTGGCCTTCCAGCGCCTGCACCTGGATCACATCGCCAATTCTTGCGCCGAGAATCTCACCGAGCTGCTTTGACATCACGATGCCCTCCTCCGGCATCACGATGCGGCGGCCCTGGTCGTCGATCATGCGGTTGAGGTCCGCCCCGCGCGGCATGCCAGTGATGGCGAGTTTTCGCGAGTGATGACCGTGCCGCACGCGGGCATGAACGGCGCGGATCGGCTCTGCCCGCTGCACGCCGGGCAGATGCTCCAGATCGTGCAAAGCACTGCCACTGCCCGGCTCCGCCAAAAACACCACCGCGTCCTGCCGCTGCACATCGTTCCATTGATAAGTGAGCAGATAATCAATGCTATCCGCCATCGAGCCCGGCAGCACCATCAGCCCGGTGGCGAGCGAGAGTCCCGCCACGGTAAAAACGGCCTGTAGCGGCCTTCGCTCGATGTTTCTCAACGCCATGCGCAGCCCCACGCCGAAAAATTTCGTCAATCCGATGCGCTCCAGCAGCGAGGGCTTGAAATCCGCCGGCGGCTCCGGGCGCATCGCCTCCGCGGGTGGTAGCTTCACCGCCATCCACACCACGCTGAGCACCCCCACCACGCTCGCCGCCGCGCTGATGACCAGGGCGATGCCCCATGCACTGTAGTCCATGATGAAATCCAGGGTCGGAAAGCGGAAGAAGAGGTCATAAATGCCCAGCAGCTTCCCACCGAACCAGCGTCCCACCAGCCCGCCGGTGACGGTGCCGATCACCACGATCACCAGCGCATAGCTGAGGTAATGCCGCCCCACCTGCCAGGATGAATAGCCCAGCGCCTTGAGCTGCGCGATCTGCTCCCTTTGCAGCCGCACCAGTCGTGCCAGCACCGCATTCACCATGAAGGCCGCCACGCTCAGGAAGACCACCGGATACGCATACGAAAGAGCACGCACCACCTTCAGCTCATCATCCAGGCGCTTCGCACTCGCATGATCCGCCCGCGTGTAGGCACCTTGAGCGCCGTAGTCCGCCAGCAGGCGGTCCAGCTCCGCCATCACCGGCCCGGCGATCACACCGGGAGCCAGATCGATGCAGAAGTCATTGAATGCCCCGTCCATGTTGTAGGGCACGGCGATCGAGCGCTCGTTCATCCAGAAGACGCCGTAGCGTTTGTTGTCCGGCAAGGTTTCACCCGGCCGCGCCTCGAAAACGAACTCCGGCGATAAACCGATGCCGCAGACGCTGATCTCATCACGCCTGCCATTGATGATCGCCACCAGCCGGTCGCCGAGGCGGAGCTTGTTCGCCACGGCGAAGGAGTCACTCACCACCGCCTCATTGCGTGCATCAGATCTCGGCATGCTGCCGGTGCGAAGAAAGACCTCGTTCAGGATCTGTGGCCGGTCCTCTGGCAAAGAGACCAGATGCGCCGTGGCCGGCTCGTCGATGCCCTCCAGGTCCAGCGTGGCATTCACCACGACCCGCGTCTCCACCGCCGCCACGCCGGGCAGAGCTGCCATTCGGTCCGCGAGCGATTTCGGCGCCCGCTTCAGGCTGCCAAACACATCCGCCAGCCGGTGGCGCTGGTAGTAGGCATCCCGCGTGCGTTCCAGCGTCAGGATGATGCTGCGCGTCATGATCATCATCGCAAGCCCGCAGGCCATCACCAGGCTCACCGCCACGATCTGCCCCTTCATGCGACCGAGATCGCGGAAGAGCTTCAAATCGAGCGGGGTAAGCATGGGGCATGGTTCACCGCGAATCCCTCCTCACGCAACCCACTGCTCCGGCGGCCCAAAAAACCCCTTCGCGAGACTTGAAAGCCCGCCCGGAGCCTCTAGTATCCCCGCCCTCCGACCCAATTGCCTCATGGTGTAATGGTAACACAGCAGATTCTGAATCTGTTATTCAAGGTTCGAATCCTTGTGAGGCAACCACCCCGGCCACGATGCCGGGAAACATTCAGAGCCCCGGGTCCCACGCCTCCATCGCCAGGCTTGCCGCGCCCAAGGCACCCGCGTCGTCTCCCAAGGTCGAAGGCTGGATCTCAAACGGCATGTCCTTGAGCGCCGGCATCAGCCCGACCGCTTTTTGAACGATCTCACGGCAAAAACGCTCCCCAAGGGCGATCAGCGGGCCGTGAAGGAAGTATAGCTTCGCGTCGATCAGGCACTGCGTCATGCCGATCACCTTGGCAAACAGCGTCGTCACCTCGTCCCATGCCTCCCCCATCAGATCAGAAAAGCCGGCGAGTGCCTCATGCAGGTTCGATGGCACCGGCGCGTCCTTTTTGACGCCGGCGAAGGTCCGCCAGATCGCAGGAGACGATAATTGATGATGAATCGGAGCCTCGGTGCCCCCGATCCCCAGCGGCCAGAAGCCAATCTCCCCCGCCGCCAGATGCGCCCCCACGATGAGGCGACCGTTTTTCATCACCGCCATCGCAAAACCGCTGCGCGGCCCCAGCACCACATAGTCGTCCGCATCCCGGCCACCTCCGAACCAGCGTTCCGCCCATGCGATGGCCCGCAGGTTGTTGTGAATCGTGCAGGGCACGCCAAATGCCCGCGCAAGTCGATCCCTTAGCGGCACGTCCTTCCAGTCGGGAAAGGTCATCGAGTAGATCGCGATGCCGGTGTCCGGGTTCACCAGTCCAGGTGCCCCCACGCCAATGCCGAGCAGCTTGTCCGCCATCCGGCCGGCCATGTCCTGAATCGCCAGTTCCACCTGCCGGACGACCGTTTCCGCGTCCGAAGGCACCGGAAGGACCCGCGTCAGAGCCTGGCGTTGGTGTCCCGCGAAATCGACAGCGATCACCTGGATGCGAGATCCGGTGAATTCCACCCCGGCAAACCAGCCGGTGCCCTCGGCCACGATCTCCAGATTCATCTTCGGTCGTCCGGTCTTCCCGCGCACCAGGCCTGATTCGCGCAACCAGCCCGTCGCGATCAATTGATCCACATACAGCCCCATCGTGGATGGCGCCACCGAGAGCTTTTTGGCAAGCACCCCGCGCGAGGTGGCACGCCCGCTCCTCACCTGTTCGATGATCCGGGCATGCAGATTGTCTTGGGAGACTTTCAACGTTCGCATGTCCTTTCAATGCACGCAGGTGGCAGACCGTCCAGCCGCCTTTCCATCGAAATCGTCGCAAAAAACCACCGGGGCTTGCCTTTCGCCCGGCATTCATGAAACCATCCCCCCCCAAATGACCATCCAGCCCCTCTCCGCCCAGAAACCCTTCACCACCAAGGACGGCAGCACCATCCGCAGCATCCTCGACCGCACGAACGCACCCGTGCAAAACCAAAGCCTCGCCGAAGCCACCGTCCCCGTCGGCCAACCGACCGAACGTCATTACCACAAGCTCAGCGAGGAATTCTACTTCATCCTCGAAGGCACCGGCACGATGGAAATCGACGGCGAGGAGCGCACCGTGGCCCCAGGCGACGCCATCCTGATTCCCCCCGGCGCCTGGCATCAAATCACCGCCACCCAAACCCTCCGCTTCCTCTGCTGCTGCGCGCCGCCTTACTCGCACGAGGATACCTATTTTGCCAATTTATGATTTCTTGATAGCTGGGAAGCTGGTCGAGGTTGAACACGGTTTCACGATCCACGCCGATTTTGGTTCGGACAATCACTTCTGGCAAAGCCGGACGCACCGATGTGCTCGATCGCAGCCTAAACCTCTCCGCGTGGGTCACGATCACCACTCAAGGGCCGCTCGCCTCCGATGGCACGGTGACGCTGAGCGCCCCGGCCAGCACTGGTGATGCCTTCTTCTACCAAATTCGCGTCACAGGACCTTGGAGCCGGTGACGCTTGTTGATGGCCCAAGCAACCGTGAGAATCAAAGACAGCGCCTTCACCAGCACGGCACAATTCAAGTTCGCACTCGTGAATA
>JBKCXA010000371.1:0-3955 GCA_046316935.1 Prosthecobacter sp. | reverse complement strand
GAGCTGAACACCATTCACGAGCAGGTCGGCACCACCTTCATCTACGTCACCCATGACCAGGGCGAGGCCATGAGCCTGAGCGACCGCGTCGCCGTGATGAACGCCGGACGCGTGGAGCAGATCGACGCGCCCGCCAGGCTCTACGACACGCCGCGCACGGACTTCGTCGCTGGCTTCGTCGGTGATGCGAACTTCTTCACCGGCAAGGTGCTGGAAGTGCGGCACGAAGGCTATGTGCGGGTGTTTTGCGAAGGCATCGGCAATCCCATGGTGCGGGCACATGAGACCCTGACGATGGGCCAGGAGGTGCGGGTCATGGTGCGCCCGGAGAAGCTGAGGCTCACCCAGGAACGCCCCGGAGCCACCGAGCGCGTGAACGCCTATGGTGCCCGGGTGGACGAGGTGGCTTACTTTGGCTCCCACCTGCGCTTCGTGGTCCAGGCGGGAGATCTTCAACTGCTCGTGCAGATGCCGAACAACCGCTTCGCCGCCGCCAGCGGCCTTCCAAAACGAGGCGACCGCGTTTTTGTCAGCTTCCATCCCGAGGAGGCCCTCGTCGTGGGCCTAGTCTGACGATCACACGGCTCAATAGTAGCCGTAGCCGCGACGTGAGCGGTAACCGTTGCCCGAGGAGCAGGAGCCTTGCCGGTGATGACGGTCGCTGTTGTTGCTGCTGGCGATGCCGTAGGCGATCAAGCCCACCACCGCCGCGCCGATCAAGGCCGCGCCGGGATCCACCACCTGCCGCGGACGCCCCTGGGCATCATAAGCCGTGGTGCATGAGGCAAGGGCAGGAAGAAGCAGCGCGAGAACCAGTCGATGGAGGGATTTTTTCATCCGCCATCCGACGTGGCACCCGCCAGCGTATTCAAAAGCAATGGGCGCAAGGCATCGCCCGCCTTGCGAAGCGTCCGCGGTGCTGCCATGATGACGTGCTCCCATGCAGTCCCAGATCACGTTTCCAGAGGCCATCCACCTCTGCCTCGAAAAAGACCCGCGTTACCATCCCGCCGCCTATGAACTGGTGCGCGATGCCCTGCATGCAGCCTGCACGAAATTTCGCGACGGCGCGGAGGACAAGCACGTCAGCGGCCAGGAGCTGCTGGAGGGTTTCCGCGAGCATGTGATCCAGGAGTTCGGGCCGATGTCGCTCACGATTCTCGAGGAGTGGGGGCTCACCCGCGGCCTCGATGTGGGGCACATCGTCTATAATTTGATCGATGTGGGCTACTTCGGCCGCAACGAGGGAGACAGCCTGGAGGACTTCGATGGCGGATACGACTTTGCCACGGCTTTCACCACGCCCTTCCTGCCCTCCTCGCAGCGGCCCAAGACCGCCTCGACGGGCTTGTGAAATGCCCCGCGCTGCTTTTCATCGCCGTGCATGACCGCGCTCGTTCTCGATCCGATTCACCAGCAGCATGACACCGGCCCCGGCCATCCGGAAAGCATCCAGCGCCATGTGGCCGTCACCCGCGCACTGACGGATGCCGGGCATGTGGACGCCATGCTGCGCATCCCGCCGCGTGCCGCCACCCATGAGGAGCTCGGGCTCTGCCACACCCGCCGCTACATCGAGACCGCCGAAAATGATGTCAAAGCGGGCCTCGATGACCTCAGCACCGGCGACACCGCCATCTGCACCCGCTCCTTCGATGTGGCGCGGCAGGCCGTCGGCGGCGTTTTGAATGCGGTGGATGCTGTTTTCAGCGGAAAAGCCGCGAACGCCTTCTGCGCCGTGCGCCCACCCGGCCATCATGCACGTCCAGCACAGGGCATGGGCTTCTGTTTGTTCAACAACATCGCCATCGCCGCCCGTCATGCCCAAAAGGTCCACGGGGCGCAAAAAGCCGCCATCATCGACTGGGATGTGCATCACGGGAACGGCACGCAGGACATCTTTTATGAGGACGGCAGCGTGCTCTTCGTGAGCACGCACCAGAGCCCGCTCTATCCCTTCACCGGCCACGCGGAGGAAACCGGCAGCGGCAAAGGCAAAGGCTGCACGCTCAATCTCCCCTTCCCCGCCCGGACCGGCATGAGCACCCTCGGCGCGGCATTCACGGACCGTGTCCTGCCGGCGCTCGACCGCTTCAAGCCGGATGTCATTTTCATCTCCGCGGGCTTTGATTCCCGCATCGACGATCCACTCGGCCAGTTCCGCCTCACCGATGAGGACTTTGTCATCCTCACCCGCCATCTGCTGGAGGCAGCTCAAACACACTGCTCCGGCCGTCTCGTCTCCGTGCTCGAAGGCGGCTACAACCTTGCCGGCCTCGCCAAAGCTGTCACCGCGCATGTCGGTGAGCTGCGGCGTGGTCAGGGTTCGAGATAACCCATCGAGCGCATCCACTCTACGACACGCAGCGGCCATTCATTGACCGGCTGACCGTTTTTCTTCATGCCAAAGCCGTGACCGCCCTTGGCGTAGATGTGCAGCTCGGCGGGCAGGTTCTTCTTTTTGTATTCGAGGTAGAGCAGCGCACTGCCAGAGGCCGGCCAGGGATCATCGTGCGCATGCACAAAGCACATCGGCGGAGCCTTCGCTCCCACCTCAAAGCCCGGCAGCAGCTTCGTGGGCTCTTCTTTGCTCACCAAATAGGCCGGATAGACAGGAATCGCGAAATTCGGCGTGGCATCTTCCACATCCAGCTTCGGGTCGGTCGTGTAAGTGCGCTCATTCGCATGCAGCGCGGTCGTCACCGTGAGATGACCACCGGCGGAGAAGCCCAAAATGCCCACGCGGTCCGGCTTGATGCCCCACTCTGCCGCGTGATGCCGGATCAGGCCGATGGCACGCTGCGTGTCCTGCAAAGGCTCGCGGCTGGGGTCATTCGGATCACGCTTCGGCACGCGATACTTCAGCAGCACACCGGTGATGCCGTGCTGATTCAGGAACTCACACACCTGCGAGCCCTCGTGCTCGTAGGCGAGGATGCCGTAGCCGCCGCCGGGGCAAACCAGCACCGCCGCGCCATTCGGCTTCTCCGGCTTGAAGACGGTGATCATCGGCTCCGTGACGTTGGTGATGCGCATCACGTCGTTCTCGTTCTTCTTCGGCATCTCCTTCTCCGCTTCCATTTTGAAGCCGGGCTTCTCCGGAGCGCCTTGCGGCCAGAGTTTCATCTGAATCGGTTCGGCGGCAAACAAGCTGCCGCAGGCAAGGAAGAGGGCGGGCGTGAACTTCATGGTGGACCGCCATTGGAGCGGAAATCACCGCGCGATGCAAGGCAGCATCATCGCGTCCCGCATGCCGTGGAGGATTTTTTTGTCCGAAGGGCACACCGTGGCCAGCACGCCGCCGAGCACCGGCTCGTCCACCTCGGCCGCGCCAAAGTAATACGGGCACAAACGGACCCGGCTCGGCATCACCCGCGTGGTTTGAGTCTCCTCGACCCATGCCGGATGCGGCAGCACCTTGGCCCGGTGGAACTCCTGGAGGACGAAAGGATTGTTCGGAAAGCTCGCCAGCGCCTCATCGATCGCCGCGCCCCACTGCTCCTGCGACAAGTCGTGGCCGATGAAGACCCCTCGCGAGCCCCAGCCGCGCTCGGAGAAGCCGCTGATCTTCAACACCAGCTCGCGTTTCTTGCCGCCAAAGGTCTTCATCTCGTTCCAGCTCTGGATGTCGAGCTTGGGAAACACCGCGAAGGGCGGCAGCGGAGCGGGATCGACGACCCAACCGTGAGGAATGCAGCGTCGCAAAAGTGCCCAGTGCTCAGTGCTCAGTTGTTGATGCCAGTAGTCTTCTAAAGCGGGTGACCAAAAAAGGGCGAGCCAGAGTTTTTCTTCGAGAAAGGCCTTCAACGGAGGTGTGAAGCTCAACTCGCCGCTTTCGGCCATGCGCAGCATCGCATCGGCATTCTCGACGTTGGCGAGGTCGAAAAGCTCGAAGAAGCGGTAGAGGGCCATGCCGCCTAGTTCATACGGCTCCACCTCCCAAGGCCTCAAAACA
>JBKCXA010000370.1:0-4301 GCA_046316935.1 Prosthecobacter sp. | reverse complement strand
TGAGGAAACGGAAGGCCGCACGGTAGGCGGCTCCGCCACTGACGAAGTAGCCCACGAGGGACTTCGGACTGCACAGCAGCCAGATGATCGCGAAGAGGTTCATGCCGCCGCTTTCCGGCTCGTCATCTGCGGGCGTTTCCTCATCGAGAGGTTCGTCTTCACTCGTCTTCGCGGACTCGGTTTCGTCCTCCTCCGGGGCGAACTCCTCCTCGGGATCAAACAGCGAAGGGTTCTTTTTGCGCAGCTCGCTGAGTTCCTCCTGAAACTGGGCTTCGTAGAGGGCGGCGCGTTGCTCGTCTTCCTTGCGGGTCTGCTCCTCGCGGGCCAGGCGCTCGGCTTTTTCCTCCGGCGTCTCCTGGGCGTATTCAGATTCCTCGGCGGCGGCCATTTCCTCGTCGCTCGTGCGATACTCGGCCATGCGGAGGTCGTAGTTCACGAAGTTGGCCGCGGCGATGCACAGAATGCCGGTGAGGGCGGCGAGCACGCCGAAGCGCCGGTCGATGCCTTTGCCACCCAGGCGGATGATCCAGCCGACGCCGAAACCAAGCGCCGCGGTGGCGGGCAGCCATAGCTTCCAGGTCAGACGATAGAGATACATGTAGCCGAAGCATCCCACCACGAGCGCCACCACTGCGGCGACGATGGCCAGGTTGAAATTCTGCTCCGATTTGAGGTCCTCCATGCGCTGGTGGGTGCGGTCGAGGCTCTCCTGCATGAGCTTTTCGGCCCGTTTTTTCTGCTTCGCAGCCTCGCTGTAGCCGGTCATGTCGTCGTCGTTGTCAGGCAGGGCGAGCTGGCCGGGAATGCGGGAGCCGGTGCGTGGCAGCGCCATGGTGGCGGCGAGCTGGGGCGGTGAAATGGCACCCGCCGGCAGCGGCGGCGGCATCGACATCACCGGAAGTGGAGGTGGCGCGGTGGGCACCGGAGCCGGCTGGGCCTTCAGCGCTTCATTTCGATACATCAGGCGCAGGCCTCCTGCCGTGATGACATCTCCGTCCATCAGCATGGCGGAGGGCACGGGCTGGTCGTTCACCATGACAGGACACTGCGAACGCAAAGAGACGACCTGATGCCCCTGGCCGGGTATCGGCCGCAGCTCGTAATGGTGCGGAGCCAGCCCGAGATCTGCCCGGATGGGCACATGCGCCTGCGGATCGCTGCCCACCACCACCGCGTCGGCGGGGAGGGGCATCGAGTGACCGGTTTCAGCGACCAAAAAGGCAGGCATCGCTCAATTTATGATAATTATAAAGAGCTGGCAAGCATGGGAAGCGGTTGAGCCACCACTGCGGCACCTTTGTTGCTGACAAAGGGGTGCCTTTGTCCTAGGCCTCGCCGCCCCCGCCATGAGTCCCCGACGCTCCACCCACTCCGGCCTCCTTCATCTTCTGTTCATCCTCTTTGCCCTGCTGCTGGCCGGGGTGCAGGCACAGAACGTCATCGTCGAGGACTGGGAGAGCGAGCAAGAGGCGCTGAAGAAGCACGGCATCGCCTTTCAGGCCGGGTACACCGGGTCTTTCATGAGCCATCTCCAAGGCGGCTTCCGTGAAGGCACGAACTGGCAGGGCCTGGTGGATCTCAGCGTGCTGGTGGACCTCGATAAGTTCATGGGCTGGAAAGGCGCGGCCTTCCATGCCGAGGTCATCTGGGTGCAGGGTCGCAGCGCCTCCTCCATGGCCTACATCGGCAACATGAACGAGGTCAGCAACATTCAGGGCATGGCCAACACCGTGCGCCCTTTCCACGTCTGGCTGCAGCAGCAGCTCTGGGGAGACAAGGTGCGCATCAATGCAGGCTGGCTCACCCTCGATACCGATTTCATGGTCTCGAATGCGGCCAGCCTCTTCATCAACTCCGCCTACGGTCCCATCCAGACTTGGAACATGAACTTCAATGCGCCGGTCTATCCTTTGTCCTCGCTCGGCTTCTTCGCCGAATGGCAGGTGAATGACCAGTATGAGGTGCAAGCGGGCGTTTACGACGGGAACTTCGGCGGCGAGAAAGGCAACCGCCGCAGCGCCAATACCCGACTCGGCACCGATGACGGCGCGGCGATCCTTTTGGAACTCGCCCGCACGCATCACCTCGGCCGCCTCGCCGGCACTGCGAAAATCGGCGGCGGCTGGAACACCGGCTTTAGCACGGTCAACAGCACCGGCCTCCTCGCTCATGGCAACGGCCACTTCTACGCCATGCTCGATCAAACGCTCGTGCCGGGCATCGGCAAGGACGCGGCGGACCGGCTCACCTTCTTCACCCGCGCCGGGCGGGCCATTCATCCGGGGCGCAGCATGGTGGATCTGACATTGGAGGGCGGCTTCGTTGGTCGTGGCGTGCGTGAGAATGACCAATGGGGCGTCGCCATGACGTGGTCACGAGTCAGCAACAGCTTCGTGCAGGCCACCCTCGCCGGCGGCGGCACCACCAGCAGCTCCGAGACCGCCATCGAGCTCACTTACAAAGCCCAGCTCACGCCTTGGATGGCCCTGCAGCCAACGTTGCAGCGCATCTACAATCCGCAAAGCGGCACGCCAAACGCCACCGTGCTCGGCATGGTGCTCATGCTAAACTTTTAAATCCCCATCCGCATGGCCCTCAAAGCGATCATCCACAAAGCCGCCGTCTCCTTCTCCGATCTCGACCGCAACGTCTATCAAGACCACAGTCTCACCATCGCCCGCCATCCTTCCGAAACCGAGGAGCGCATGATGATCCGCCTCCTCGCCTGGGTGCTCAACACGCCCGAGACCAACGACCTCGGCTCCCTCGAATTCGGCAAGGACATGTTTGAGCCGGAGGAACCCGCCCTGGTGCAAAACGACCTCACCGGCCTCCGCATGCATGAGATCGACCTCGGCCAGCCGGAGGAGAAGCGCCTCGTGCGTGCCTGCGGCCGCTCGAAGCGAGTCACCATCTACACCTTCAGCAACACCAGCGCCGCGTGGTGGGCCTCCGTCTCAGAAAAGCTCGCCAAAGTGCGCAATCTGACCGTCTGGCAGCTCGATCCCGCGCAGGTCAAAACCCTCGGCCTCCTCGCCGACAAAGCGATGGACCTCCAAATCACGCAGCAGGACGGCATCCTCACCGTCGATGGCGGCGGGAAATCGGTCGAACTCACGCCGGTGAAGCTCGCGGGCGGGTAGGCTGATCATGGATGAGCTTGAACGAAGCTGCGGAGCAGCCTAAACTCCGGCCATGACCGCCGTTTACCCCGCACCGGAAAGCTTTGTGCCGACCATGGAACCTCTTATGACTGAGGAATCCGCACGGGCGATTTTGAACATGCGAATGCCCCAGGAGGTACAGGACCGGATCAGCGTGATCGCCCATCGCTGCCGTGAGGGATTGCTCAGCGAGGAGGAGCACCGCGATTACAAGCTCTATGCGGATCAGGTTTCCTTCTTGTCCCTGCTCCAGGCGCAGGCACGTCTCCTGCTGAAAAAAGCCGGCAAGCTCTGATGGATGCCGCCACACGCCATTCCGTCTGGCAGCGGGCTGGAGGCCGCTGCGAGTATTGCAGAATCAGCCAGGAGCAGGAGCCTGGGCAGGCCTTTCATATCGAGCATATCACCGCGCTTCAGCATCGAGGTGGTGATGAGTTGGAGAATCTCGCCCTCGCCTGCTGCCGCTGCAATGCCTACAAAGGGCCAAACCTCACCTCGCGTGATCCAGACACCGACCGTGTCGAGCTTCTCTTCAACCCGCGTGCACAGGCGTGGGAGGAGCACTTCCGCATGGACGGACACCTCATCCTGGGCATCACGCCGGTAGGGCGCACCACCGCCTGGTTGCTCCAGATGAATGCACCCGGACGTGTTGCCATTCGCGCCTTCTGGGCGCAGATCGGCGATGACCTTTGAGCATCCCGTTCCTTGCCGTGAGCGGCCTCACCGCCTAGCTTTCCCACCCCTTTTATGACCCACGCCGTCCTCAGCCTCCTCAAAGAAAGCCGTCACCCCATGCGCATCGACCTCATCGGCGTTGCAGGCAGTGGCATGAGCGGGCTGGCGCTGCTGCTGCTTGGGCTGGGGCATAAGGTCAGTGGTTCCGACAAGGCCACCACGCTTGAAACCGAGCGCCTGCAAAAGCTCGGCCTGCAGTTCTTCCACGGCCACACGGAGAAGGAAGTCGAGGACTGCGACATGGTGATCTACTCCAGCGCCATCAAGCCGGGAAACATCGCGTATGAAGCCGCTTACAAGCAGGGCATCCCGCTCGTGCGTCGCGCGGAAGCTCTCGCTGCCGTGATGGCGAACAAGAAAGGCGTCGTCGTCTGCGGCACGCATGGCAATACGACCACC
>JBKCXA010000369.1:0-7993 GCA_046316935.1 Prosthecobacter sp. | reverse complement strand
CACGAGCACGAGCCGATCAAAAACTGAGCCGCCTCATCGATCGTCTCCGCACGGATCCCCTTCCCCACCAGCGCATACAGAGCCCGGCCTTGTCCAAACATCGGAAACGCCATCGGCTCGTTTTGGAAGCCGCGCAGGTCTTCTTCGCTCGCGAGCAGCATCGCGACGAAGGCCGCTTCGGCGGGGTCATCACGTTTCACCTTCACGATGGAGAAAGCGAGCCGCAAACCATCGCCGGGGATCGAGACGAGGCCGTTTTTGATGTCCTGGTCGTCGAGCTTAGGCAGGTTCATCACACCGCCGAGGTAATCGAGGCGCTCTTCGAGCAACTTCATCGCCGTGGCGTCCTTCGTGGCATCGCCGCTCTCCAAAAACACCCACACCGCGCTTTCGCCATTCGCGAGCCGTTCGGCGATCTGCTTCCGCGCGGGCGAATCCACCAGCACGACCACGTTCGCCTCCGAAAACGGCGCCGACCAGATCACCGCGTCATTCCGCGACGACTTCGGCTGCCGCAGCTCGATCTTCGGCCCCGTGCCCGTCGTGACAACGTAGTTCTCCGGCACCTTCGCACCTTTGGGAGCCGTCACGCGATACGCGTCCGCGTCCCAATGCTCCAGCGCATAGCGAAACACCGGCACCGAACAGGCGAAGGCGGTTCCAGCGGCTAAAAGGAGGAAAAGAAGCGGACGAATCATGTGAGCCGCACAATACGGCGACTCCATGCGTTTTGATACGTCAGACATGTCCGACTTGTCGGACGCGTCAGACCAAGCCCAACCACCATGCGCCCGCTCCTGCTCCTCCTCGCTCTCTCTGCCGCTCACGCGGAATGGCCCACTTATTTGCACGATGCCTCACGCGTTGGAGCGACCACGGAGAGCCTTCCCGGCACGCTGAAGCCTGCGTGGACCTTCACGTCGCCGTCGGCACCGCAGATGGCGTGGGCGGGTGAGGATGGGCGCGTGATCGAGGGGCATGAGCTGTTTAACCGCATCCGCTTTGACGATGTGTTTCATGTGGCGATCAGCAAAGGCCACGTGTTCTTCGGTTCGTCGGTGGATGGGCGGGTGATGTGCCGGGAGCTGGCTTCGGGCAAAGAGGTGTGGTCGTTCTTCACGAATGCGCCGGTGCGGCTCGCGCCGATGATCGCGGAGGGGAAGGTGTATGTCGGATCGGATGATGGTTATGCGTATTGCCTCGATGCAGCGAACGGGAAACTGGTGTGGAAGCTCCGCGCGGGGCCGCATGATGAGCGCATTCTGGCCCGCGGACGCATGGTGTCGCGCTGGCCGGTGCGCACGGGCGTGCTGGTGGATGAGGGCATCGCGTATTTCGGCGCGGGCGTGTTTCCGCATGAGAAGGTTTATCTGTATGCCGTCGAGGCGGCGACGGGGAAAGTGATCTGGAAGAATGACGCGATCAGCGAGAAGGACGCGGGGCGGAATGATCTCTCGCCGCAGGGTTACTTGCTCGCGACGAAGGACATCTTGTTTGTGCCGTCGGGACGTTCGCTGGCGGCGTCGTTTGATCGCAAAACGGGCGAGTACATCGCCAAACCGGAGCCGGGATGGCGCAGCGATGCGGGCGGGCAGATCGGCGGCACGCAGGCCTTCCTCGCGGATGATCAAATCTACTCGGTGGGCGAGCATCACATCCTCGCGCTGGATCAGCAGAAGCAAAAAAGCGGCTTCGGATGGTTCGCGGGCACGCAGATGACACTCGCGGGCGACATGGGCTACATGGCGAATGGCAAAACGATCACGGCGGTGGATCGTCTCAAGCATGCGGACGGCACGCGCATTCGTCACGGCCACGAAATGGCCATCGCGAAGATCAGCGCGGAACTGAAAAAGCATCCCGCTCTCGCCGAAGCGAAGAAGCTGCAAGCCGCCGAGGCCGCTGCACGCAAGGCGCCGGGCGATCAGGCCTTGATCGCCGAGCTGGCGGCTATCGCGGCGAAATACGAGCCGCTGCGTGCCGCCTATAAAGCGAAGCAGGACGAAAGCGCCAAGCACAAGGCCGACCTTGCCATCGCAGCCGATGTGGGCGTGAAATGGACGCTCGAATCACCGCATCAGTCGGCGCTGATCCTTGCGGGCAAGTCATTGATCGCGGGTGGCAAAGATGAGGTGATCGTGATCGACACCGAGACCGGCAAAATCACCGCCAAACTGGCGGTGGAAGGTGAAGCACGCGGATTGGCCGTTTCGGAAGGTCATCTCGTCGTCAGCACGACGAAAGGACGCGTGCATGTGTTTGGTGAAAAAGAAGGCTCGCCCATGCTCGCAGCCTCCAATTTCATTTCGAGCAAGGGTGAAGAAGCAGCGGCCATCTTGAAGCAAACCGGCGTCAAAAAGGGTTTCTGCCTCGTTTTGGGCGATGACGGCTCGTTGGCCTATGAACTGGCCAAACAGAGCGAGTTGATCGTTTTCGGTGTGAACTCGGATGAGGCCAAAGTGGCGGCTGGAAGGCAATCTTTGCTCCAGACCGGCCTCTACGGCTCACGCGTCACGCTCGATCATCTCGATCTCGCCATGATTCCGTATGCGAGTTACTTCGCGAACCTCATCGTCGGCGAGCCGAGTGGCATTCCAAAAGACGTGGCGCGGCATTTGAAGCCGGTGGGAGGCAAGTTCTGCTTCGCGACGAATGCGAAGAGCGATGCCTGGCTCGCGGAGACCAAGTTGAGCGAAGAAAAGGCGACGATTTCGAAAGCGGACGGCTGGACGGTGCTCACGCGTTCGACTTTGCCGGGTGCGAGTTCGTGGTCGCATCAGTATGGCAACGCGGCGAACACTTCGAGCACCGACGACCAGCGCATCAAAGGCGGCCTGAGCGTGCTGTGGTATGGCGATCCCGGTCCGGGGCAGGTCGTGAACCGTCACGATGGCGCGGTGGGACCGATTTCGACGAACGGCCGTCTCTTTGTGCAAGGGGAGGACAGCGTGATGGCCTACGACGCTTACAACGGCCAGTTCCTGTGGGAAACGAAGAATCCCGGCGCGATGCGCACCGGCGTGTACAACGCCCGCGAGCCTGGCAACATGGCCGCGAGTGATGATCATCTCTTCATGCTGCTCGGCGATGAGTGTGTGCAGTTCGACGCGGCGACGGGCGCGATCACGCGCACGCTGAAAATCCCCGGCGCAGGCACGAAGAAGGGCCTGGAGTGGGGCTACATCGCCTACGCGGACGGTTTGCTCTACGGCACCGAGACGGAGCGCGTCGAAAAGGCCAGCGAAGTGGCTCGTCGCGGCAAAACGGGCTCGATTTCGACGGATCGCATCTTCGCGTATGATGTGAAGAGCGGGGCGCTGGCGTGGAACTATCAAGGCAAGCACATCGCGCACACCACGGTGGCGATTGGCGACGGGCGCGTGTTTTTCATCGACGCCTCGCTGACGCCGGAGCAGCGCAATCTGATGCTCGCGGAGGACAAGACGGCGCTCTCGAAGCTCACCGGCAAGGAGCGCGAACTCGCGGAGGATCGCGTGAAGAACAACGACATGCGCATGGCGGTGGCGCTGGATGCGAAAACAGGCGCGAAGCTGTGGGCGAATCCGGTCGATGTGACCGATTGCAGTGAGATCGGCATCGGCGGCGGTGCTTTGACGCTGATGTACAGCAACGGCCATCTCGTGCTCGGCGGCGCGAACGCGAACGGGCACTACTGGGAGCAGTTTTTGAGCGGTGAATTCAAGCGCCGCCGCCTGGTCGTGCTCGACGCGGCGAAGGGCGGCAAGGTGTGGGCCAAGGACGCGAACTACCGCCATCGCCCCGTCGTGATCGGCGATGACATCGTGGCCGAGCCCTGGGGCTACGATCTCTATACCGGCAAGCAGATGACGCGCACCAATCCCATCAGCGGCGAGGAAACCGCATGGAGCTTTGCGCGGCCAGGCCATCACTGCGGTGCCATTTCGGCCACGCCGAACATGATGTTCTTCCGCTCGAAGTTCACCGCGTTTTACGATCGCGACAGCGACAGCGGCACGGAGCACTTTGCGGGACATCGCCTCGGCTGCTGGATCAACACCATTCCTGCCAACGGCCTCGTCATGATCCCCGAGGCCAGCGCTGGTTGCGTGTGCCTTTTCTCCATCGCCAGCACCATCGTCTTCGAACCGCGTGAGGACCGCATGAACTGGGGCGTCTATGGCGGCGATGGCAAAACGCCGCTGCCCGTGCAGCACCTCGCGCTGAATCTCGGCGCCCCTGGCGACCGTCGCGATGCGCATGGCAAGCTCTGGCTCGGTTACCCGCGGCCTGCGAGCCGTGCGGGCATTGATCTGCCGCTCGATTTGAAACCGCAATACGCCAGCAAGAGCGGCGGCGCGTATGCCAGCAACAGCGAGAGCTTCACCATCGCCGGTCACGACACGCCCTGGATTTTCTCCAGCGGCCTGCGCGGCCTCACCAAGCTCGAAATCCCCGTCCAGGCCAAACACGCCGCGCCGACGAGCTACACCGTGAAACTCATGTTCGCCGCCGCCGAAGGCGATGTGGCCGGAAAACGCGTCTTCGACGTGAAACTCGGCGACAAGGTCGTTCTGAAGGCACTTGACCCCGCGACGCGAAAAGGCGCTGCCGTCGAGGTTTTCGAGAATGTGCCTGCCAGCGAGCTTTTGACCGTCGAACTCATCCCCGTGACCGGCGAGCCGATCCTGAACGGCATCGAGATCCTCAAGACGGGCACGAAGGAGATCACGCAGGGCGTGGCGCAGCGGTGAGTTATAAAGCAAAAGGCCATGCAAGCTGCATGGCCTTTTGGGAAAGATGATGTGTTCAGTCTCAGACCGTCTTGCGCTTCCGCTTGATGTGAAGCTGGGCGGTGCTGCGCTGGATGATGGCCATGACGGCGGCGACTTCTTCCTGTTGCTCGCCGGGTTTGAGGTCGGCGAGGGACTTTTGGGCGCGGGCGAGGGCTTCTTCGACGGCTTTTTCGTCGATCTTGTCCGCGTCGATGGCCATGTCGGTCAGGATGCGGGTGACGGTGCCAGTGACTTCGACCAAACCTTCGCCGACGGCCATTTCGGTCGTTTTGCCGCCCTTGGTGATGCGCAGCTCGCCAGGGAGCAGCGTGGTCACGAGGTTGGCATGCGCGGCGAGGACGCCCATTTCGCCTTCGTAACCCGGAAGCACGACGGTATCGACCTCATCGGAAAAGATGCGGGCCTCTGGGGTCACGATTTCGAGTTTAAGGGGCATGGGCAGAATTTAAGATTTTGGATTTCTGATTTTAGATTTTCAGAGGCGTGCTGTGACGGCGAAGCCAGATCAGAAATCAGAAATCAGAAATCTAAAATGGCTTCTTCAAAGCTTAGGACTTCTTCACAGAATCAATGCCGCCCTTCATGTAGAAGTTGGCTTCGGGGACGTCGTCGTGTTTGCCGTCGAGGATTTCGGCGAAGCCTTTGACGGTGTCTTTGACGGAGACGTATTCGCCTTTGGTGCCGGTGAAGATTTCGGCGACGTGGAAGGGCTGGGAGAGGAAGCGCTGGAGCTTACGAGCGCGGAAGACGGTGAGCTTGTCTTCTTCGCTGAGTTCGTCCATGCCGAGAATGGCGATGATGTCCTGAAGGTCTTTGTAGCGCTGAAGGACGCGCTGCACGCCACGGGCGACGCGGTAGTGCTCTTCACCGACGATTTCAGGCGCGAGGGCTTTGGAAACGGAGGCGAGAGGATCGACGGCCGGGTAGATGCCGAGCTCGGCGAGGGAACGCTCAAGCACGACGGTGGAGTCAAGGTGAGCGAAGGTGTTGGCCGGGGCGGGGTCGGTCAAGTCATCGGCAGGGACGTAAACGGCCTGGAAGGACGTGATGGAACCGGTCTTGGTGGAGGTGATTCGCTCCTGCATCTGACCCATTTCCGCAGCGAGGGTGGGCTGGTAACCCACGGCGGACGGCGTGCGTCCAAGGAGGGCGGACACTTCGGAACCGGCCTGGGAGAAACGGAAGACGTTATCGACGAAGAAGAGCACGTCCTGGTTCTTCTCATCGCGGAAGTACTCAGCCATGGAGAGGGCGGAGAGGGCGACGCGGAGACGGGCACCGGGAGGCTCGTTCATCTGGCCGTACACGAGGGCCACTTTGGAGCCGGGCTCGCTGATGTAACCGCCCTGGTCGTTCTTCACGATGTCGTGGCCGTTCTTCTTCACCTTGATAACGTCGGACTCGATCATTTCGTGGTAAAGGTCGTTCCCTTCACGAGTACGCTCGCCCACGCCGGCGAACACGGAGTAACCACCGTGGCCTTTGGCGATGTTGTTGATGAGCTCCATGATGACGACGGTCTTGCCGACGCCAGCACCACCGAAGGCGCCGACTTTACCACCCTTGGTGAAGGGGCAGATGAGGTCGATGACCTTGATGCCGGTTTCGAGGATCTGAGCGGATGGATTCTGGTCAACGAGAGCAGGAGCGGCGCGGTGAATGGCGTAGCGCTTTTCGGTCTTGGGAGCTTCCTGGTCATCGCAAGCGTCGCCAGTGACGTTGAAGATACGGCCGAGCACTTCTTCGCCGACAGGGACGGTGATGGGGCCGCCGGTGTCGAGGACGTCCATGCCGCGCTTGAGGCCTTCGGTGGAAATCATGGCGATGGAGCGAACCCAGCCGTCACCAAGGTGCTGCTGCACTTCGCAGATGAGGCGTGCGGCCTTGCCACCCTGCTCGAACTTGATCTCGAGGGCGTTGTAGATGGCCGGAAGCTTGCCGGAGGCGGAGAAATCCACGTCCACGACGGGACCGATGACTTGGACGATTTTGCCGATGTTGCTCATGTTGGGTGATTTGAAATTTGAATTTGAAACTTGGGATTACTCCAGAGCCATCTTGGCTGTCGTGATTTCGAGGAGTTCGTTGGTGATCGCGGCCTGGCGGAGCTTGTTGTACTCGAGGCTGAGGTCCTTGATCATCTGCTTGGCGTTGTCGGTGGCGTTCTTCATGGCCACCATGCGGCTGGAGTGCTCGCTGGCGCGGGATTCGAGCACCATCTGATACACGGTGTCGTTCACATACTGCGGGAGCACGGTCTCGAAGACGACGGCGGCGCTCGGTTCGAAGGTGTACTCGGTCGTGGCGGTCGCGGTCTCGATCTGCGGGGCAAAGTCACGCTTGCCGCCGAGGGTCACCGGATTGACGGGCAGGATCTGCTCGACGGTGGGGACGACGGTGACGGTGTTGATGAAGTTGTTGAAGACGACGAGCACCTTCTTGTACTCACCCGTGAGGAATTTTTCCTGGAGGAAGCGGCCGACGCCACGCACTTCGGCGAACTTGGCGGGGTCTTTGATCGGGAAATCGGCCAGCAGGTGGCGGCGGAGGCGGTTGATGGCCTGGACGCCTTTTTTGCCGATGGTGACGTAATCGACGTCATCGGTGCCGAAATCGGTCGTGATGAGCTTTTTGAAGAGATTCGTGTTCAAAGCGCCGCAAAGGCCTTTGTCACTGGAGACGAGCAAAACGAGGATTTTGCCGCCTTTTCCTTCGCTGAAGAAGGGGTGGAGACCTTCTTCGGCTTTCTCCTTCAGATTGACGAGCACCTTGTTCAGCAGCTCGGCGTAGTGACGGCCGTTGGCGGCCTGGTCCTGCGCTTTTTTCATCTTCGCGGCCGCGACGAGCTGCATGGCCTTGGTGATCTGGGCCGTGTTTTTGACCGATTTGATTCGGCGTCGGATGTCGCGTGTGGAAGGCATTTTGGATTCCTGATTTTAGATTCCTGATTTCTGAATCTTATTTCCAGCTCGCTTTGAAGTCGTCGAGGGCGGATTTGAGACCTTCTTCGACCTTGTCGAGGGCCTTCTCATTGGCGAGCTGGCCCATGAGGTCGGCTTTGCGAGTGGTGAGGTAGTCTTCGAGCTTGGCCTGGAATTCCTTCACGCGGTCAACGGCGACGCTGTCGAAGTAGCCCTTCTGCATCGCGTAGAGCGTGCTGACCATGATGGGCAGGCTCTTCGGCTGATACTGCTGCTGCTTGAAGAGCTCCACGATGC
>JBKCXA010000368.1:0-3720 GCA_046316935.1 Prosthecobacter sp. | reverse complement strand
CGGGAAAGGCATCGGGCAGTTCGTTGCTGAGGTAAAAGGCATGCTCGGGGGCTTCGTCGAGGCTTTCGATCCATGTCACGCGGTCGCCGAGGCGTTGGTGCTGGACCTCGCGGTAGCGTGGATTGGGCTCGAGCAGCAAATAACGGGCATCGGGGATGTCGAGCGCGGCGAGGATGTCCTCGGCGAGCTGGCCGTCGTGGGCACCTTGCTCGATGAGGGCAAAGTCAGCAGGCATGCCGAGCCGTTCCCACTCGCGGCGGGCGAGCATGGCGAGCAGTTTTCCAAACAACGGCCCGGTGCTCACGCTGGTGAAAAAATCACCGCCACGGCCAATGCGGCGCGGTCCGGGGCCATAATAGCCATGCTCAGGATGGTAGAGCGCCCTCTCCATGATCGCGGCGAAAGGCAGCAATCCGCCGGGCGCGGCGGCGATTTGCTCGCGGAGGAGGGTTTCGAGGGCGGTCACGGGAAAGAAGAAGTGGCGGATTGTGTGAAGGGAGCCTAGCTTGGACGCCCATCTCACCCCACCTCCCATGAAGGGAATTGATCCTGATCTCAAGCCCCAACGCAACTGGCGCGGCGAAGCCGGCCTGCGAGTGCCGTTTTACAAGCGCTCGTGGTTCAGCGCCCTCCTCGCGCTTTTTCTGCTCGCCATCGTGGCGGCCTTTGGTGCCTACAGTATCGTCGTGGCGCCCCTGCGGCAGGAGGCGGAGAAATTTGACCTCTCCGAGCTGCGCAAGCTGGAGTCCGCCAGCATCATCTTTGACCGCAACGGCGATGAAATGGCCCGCCTATATGTGCTGAACCGCACGCCCATCGGCATCAAGGAGGTACCGCAGCATTTCATCGATGCCCTCGTGGCGCAGGAGGACAGCCGCTACTTCCAGCACAACGGCGTGGACTACATCGGCCTGGCTCGTGCCGTGTGGCTGAACTTCCAGGCGGGCGAGGTCACTCAAGGTGCCTCGACCATCACGCAGCAGCTGGCCCGTCAGACCTTCCAGCTCATGGAGAAGAGCTACAAGCGCAAGATCCTCGAGGCCTTCCTCGCGCAGCGCATCGAGCGGCATTTTTCGAAGTCGGAGATCCTCGAGCTCTACCTGAACCGCATTTTCTTCGGCCTGAACTTCTACGGCGTGCAGGCGGCTTCCCGCGGTTACTTCGGCAAAGACGTGCGCGAGCTCACCATTGAGGAGTCGGCGACGATTTGCGGCCTCATCAAGAGCCCGAACAACATCAACCCGCTCCGCCATCCGCAGCGGGCGCTGAAGGAGCGCAACCACGTGCTCGACCGCATGGTGCAGGAGGGCCTGCTGGCCTCCGAAGAGGCGGAGAAGCTCAAGCTCAAGCCCATGGCCACCGCGCCGCAGAGCAGTGATCCGCGCCTCAGCTACATCTTTGACGCCGTGCGCACCGAGGTGATGAACCTCGTCGGCGAGGAGCGCGCCTCCATCGGCGGCTTCAAAATCTACACCAGCATCGACCAGGACCTCCAGCGCAAGACAGAGGAGTCCATGCAAAAGCACCTCAAGGCCGTCGAGCAGCGCCAGGGCTACGAGCACCAGACCTTCGAGCAATACCGCGGCATCATCAGCGACTACCGCGCTCGTTTGAAACGCGGCGAGATCGATCCCACCACCCCAAAGCCGAAGCCCGAATACCTGCAAGGAGCCGCCATCGTGATGGATAACAAGGACGGCAGCGTGCTCGCCATGGTCGGCGGTCGTGATTTTGGCGACAGCCAGTTCAACCGCGCCATCGACAGCCTCCGCCCTGCTGGCACGGCCTTCACGCCCTTTGTCTATGCCGCGGCCTTCAGCAGCCCTGGCGTGTATCCTGGCTCGAAAGTCGATGACAAGCCCTTCGACAACAAACGCGTCCAGATCGGCGCCATGGAGGGCATCCTCGGCGAGTGGGGCACGGAGATGGACAGCCCGAAATGGTCCATGTCCGCCATCAGCCTGCGCGAATCCCTCGTCGGTGGTCGCAATGCAGCCACCATGTACCTCGGCGAGCGCACCGGCATGCAGGCCGTCCGGGATGTTGCCACCCGCGCCGGCATCTCCACGCCGCTCAGCGAATATCAAAACCTCTTCCTCGGCAGCAGCGAGGTGCGCCTGAGCGACCTGTGCCTGGCCTACTCAAACTTCCCCACGCTCGGCAGCCGCCCGAAGAAGCTCCATGTCATCCAGCGCATCACCGACAGCGATGACAAGATCGTCCATCAAGTTTCCGCCGATGACATCGACGTGGTGCAGAGCATGGACCCCATCGCCGCGTATCAGACGCACACCTGCCTCGTCGAGGCGCTGCATCGCGGCACCGGCAGCCCTGCCGTCAGCGATTACAAGCTGGGAGAGTTCCCCTGCGGCGGCAAAACCGGCACGCACTACGACTTCAAGGACCTCTGGTTCATGGGCTATACCTCCAGCGTCACCTGCGGCGTGTGGACCGGCTTTGACAAGCAGAAGACCATCTACCCCGGTGCCTTCTCGAACCGCGTCGTGCTCCCCATCTGGACGGAGATCGTCAACGCCAGCTCCACCTCCTATCCCGCCGCCGAGATCAATCCGCCGGAGACCGCCGAGCGCATCGAGCTCTGCCGGAAGAGCGGCCTCCGCGCCACCGACTACTGCTACGAGAAGGTCAAGGGCCCGGATGGCGTCGAAAAATCCATCCGCTCCACCTACCTCGAGTATGTGCGCCCCGGCACGCCCATCGATGGCTACTGCACGCAGCACACCGGCGAGGGCCTCCCCTCCGAGATCGCCAGCTTCACGCACAGCGCTTCAATGAACACCCCCGATGCCACGCTCATCCCCGACTCCTCCAAGTGGGCGCACATCGAGCCTGTGCGCATGCGCGGCATCACCGTCATCGGCATGGACCCCTACAACTCCGCCGTCGCCGTCCCCAAAGCCTCCCCCGTCAACGAAGACGGCTCTCCCGTGAAAAAAGCCATCCCCGTCGATCCTGGCGAGGAACCCACTGATGTCCCCACGCTGAAGCTCGCCCCGCCGCCGCAGATGAAGATCGAGTTGTAGGCTCAGTTACGAGGTGTTGGTTGCCTCGATGAAGTGGAATTTCTCCGGTTCAGCATGTTGTAGATCAAAGAGGAAGCTTCCTCCTCTTTGACGATCTTGGAGCCTTCGGCCAGCAGCACCACGATGCGGTGAGGTGATTCCAACTGTATTCCCATTGAATGAGTAAATGGGAGCGGAGCGATCAGGACAACTTCGTTGTGAAGCAAAGAACTCGGAGGACAATATAACCATTCCACATGCTGGTTGATCTTGATTAGGTCTCGCCGGTCTTGGAGATCATAAGTAGAGGGATAGCGTAGCGCTGAATCCTCGATGAGTTCCTCAGCCAATAGTTTATCGAGGCTATCAGGCCATTCACCATTCTTTGAATGGTAATTGCGCAAAGCGGACAGAATCTGAGTTCCGCAACCCTTCAGATGGGCAAACCCTGCCTGTTGCGCTGTGCCAGGATAATTGTTCACAGGTTGAGGCTTACAGCCACATGCGAGCAGTGAAAAATGTATAAGGATGAGCTTCCAGGTTCTCATGGGGATATTACCTCATCAGCGCCGTCACATACTGCCACAGGCCGCCTGCGCCGATGGCACCGAGCATCCAAAACACGGACTTCATCGCCGGTTGCTCGGCGAAGGGCGCTAGAGCGCCTTCGCGCAGGTTTTCGACCTCGCTGCGCATA
>JBKCXA010000367.1:0-7574 GCA_046316935.1 Prosthecobacter sp. | reverse complement strand
TGCCCCGGCATCTGCGAAACGCTTTGCCGCCGCCTGTCCCATGCCGCCGCCACCGCCGGTGACGATCACGATTTTGTCTGTCCAAGATTGGTCCATGCGTGGAGGCTTAGCGAGCGCATGCGGTGCGTCCAGCGGTGGCGTGGGGCTTACTTGTTGAACTCCTTGTCGATGGCGTCGAGGTATCGGGCGATCGGATCCTCGCGAGGCGGCAGCTCGCGCTCGATGATGTGACGAAGGTTCAGGAAATCATCGAAGGCACCGGAGAGCTGCTCGGTCTCGTTGGCCTCATAGTAGTCCACATAGTCACGCACGGCCTTCGTCTGCTTCGCGGTGAGGGTGACGTAGCCGCGGAGGTCCTTCAGCCGTTTGTCGATGTCCTTGGTCTTTCCTTCCTGAAGGTCGAGCACGATGGAGAGGTAACCATTGACGACCGGACGCATGAGGATGCTGGCCTGCTGATGGAGGGCGCGAAGGGCGGCGGCGTTCTTTTCGAGGATTTTCACCCTGTCGGGCCGCTTGAGGATGTGCTGGTAGTCCTCGATGTGGATTTCCACATATTGCGAGCCTGGAGGGAGGGTGGGTAGTTCGTCATCGCCTGACGCGGTGGTAGCAGGTGGTGGCTGGGGCACAGGCACGGGTTTGGCGAGGGGATTGGTGGTGCGCTGGGAGCCATCCGCGGGCTTCACGGGCCTGGCGGCGGGTTTCGCATTGGGATTGGTGGTCTTGGGTGATGTTTTCGCTTCCGCCTTAGGCTCGGCTTTTTTCTTCGCGGGCGTAGGAGCAGGATTGGGCTTCTCCGGCTCGGCCGCCTTCTTCGCCTTGTCCTCTTCCTCCTTGGGCTTCTTGCGCTTGAGGAAATCGAGAAAGGCATGTCGTGCCTGCCACGGGCTGAAATGGGACCAAAGTTCGGCCAGCGGGGCCACATGCCAGTTCACAATGGCGATAGGGGATGGGAGCCAGGGCATCCAGGCAGAGGATTCCTGCTCTCCCTCGCCCTCAGTGGATTTTTTGGGCTTGGCGTCAGGTTTTGGCTTTTCATCTTTTTTGACATCTTTGTCGTCTTCGGCGGGCTTTTTACCTCCGCGGAACCAGTTGAGAGGATTGATGAGGGAGCCGCGCTCCTTGTCAGCGGGCTTCGCTTCGTCCTTTGGCTTGTTCTCCGCGGGCTTTTTGGGTTCTGGCTCAGGCTTCTCTTTTTTGGCCGCCTCGTTCTCGGCCTTCTCTTTGGCCTCCGCGTCTTTTTTCTCCTTCTCCTTTTTGGCACGCGCCAGCTCATCCGCCGCCTTTTGACGCTCGGCAGCCGCATTGATATTGTTCCGCGACATCAGGCGGTCGAGGAAGCCGGGCGAGCCTGCTGGCATGCTGGCTGTCTCTTCGTCTTGGGACGTTTCGGGAGGCATGTCTGCCTTGGCGACGGCGGGCTTCTTCTCCGCGTCGTCCTTGGTTTCGACTTTGTCATCGTCGGCGGTTTCCTCATTGTCCTTTTTGCTGCCCATGAGGCCAAAGGTGAGGTAGCGCAGCCAGGGGCTGCCCTCTTTTTTGCTGACCGATGCGTCGTCTTCTGCATCAGCGGCCGCTGCCTTGCTCTTGGAGGTGGACTTGGCGGGTGATTTTTTCTCCGGTGATTTTTCAGACAGCTCGGCAGCGAGCTCATCAAGGGTGGGCGGAGCGGCCTTGGGTTTGGAAGGCGGTGCGACGAAGGGCGAGGTGGGAACCTCAAAGGGGCGCTTTTTGATGTCCTTGGGCACCTCGTCGGTCTTCGCGACGTAGCGGATGATAACAGCCTCCTCCAGGGCACGGATGGTCTCGTCCGCATTGAGCGGGTCCGCCGCGCGGCGTTTGGCGAGCGAGGCGAGCTGGAGGGACCACCATTTATTCAGGCTGGAGGTGGAGGCAGCGAAGCCTGGGAAGGCCTCATTGAGCAGTTCACGCTCCGGCTTGGGATTGACGGGCAGGGTGTTGAGGAACTTGTTGAAGCGCTTCCCGCCATCCGGCTGCTCGACGAGCGCCATGACCAGAGCGCCGCAGGAGGTCTCGTAGATGGCGCGGGAAAGGCTGTCCATCTCCATGGGCGAGGCCTCGATGATTTCCTCGATGCCGTAGATGCGGCCGCTTTTGAAAATGGCCGCGAACATCGTGGCGGGACGTTCTGCGGCGCGGAAATCGAGTGTTTGCAGGGTGCCGGTGAAAACCCAGTCCGGCAGGAGCAGTCGGTCTTTCGGCGGGGTGGCGGTGGCGTGACCTCGCAGGATGCGCTCGGCCAGGAGGATGCGCACGGTCTCCCGGCGGATGTCCTCGAGCTTCAGGGCGGGCACGTCACGGATGTCGAGCTGGAGGTGAAAGCCGCCGCCCTCGACCTCGGTGATCTGAATGCCGACCGGCGGGGCACCGGCGCTGGTGGTCTTGAGGGCCTCTTCGCCCTGGGAGAGCCGCACATTCACGGGGATGAGATGCTGATCGCCATCCTTCAGCGCGGCACGCAGCTCTTTGGCAATGTCGTCGAGGTGTGAGGACATCCTGCTGCGCAGGCTCAAATCATTGCCATGCACACGAAACTGACCACTGGCGCTGGTGGAGGTGACGACGGGGATCTTGTCCGAGCGGGTGGGGATGCGCGGGGCCTCGATGCCCATAGGCGCGGGTTTCGTGACCGCTTCCAGCGCCTCCGTCTTGGTCATGCCAACGGGTGCCTGCGACGGGACGGGGGGCGGAGTGGCACGCGGAACCTCGGGAACGGCCGGAGCGGGGGCCCCACCGACGACGGGCGGCAGGCGCGGTGCCACAGGTCGCAGATCTGCCGGAGGCGGATTCATCTTCAATGACGCAGGCGGACTGGGGGCGGCAGGACGCACATTCGGCAGCTTGGGGGCCGCCGATGCAGGAGGGGGCGCCGGGGTGAGGATTTTGGCCTGGCCAGGCGAGCCTTCCACCAAGGGCGCAGCCAACGGTGAGACACGAGGCGCGGCGAGGGGCTGCGGAGCCTGGATGGCAGCGGCCTGCGCCGCAGCCTTGTCCTTCACCAACTGCGGTGGCGGCGGAGCAGCAGGAGCGGCGTTTTGCGCCTGAGCGAAACCGCCGAACATGCCGAGGCCGCCGGTGACGATCACAAAGAGGGGGACGCGGAGATTCATGTGGAGGTGAAGCGGGAGTCGAGCACGAGTTTGTCTTTCGCCACGGTGATCTGGGTCATTTGAAACAAGGCCCGGATCTCCGGATCGAGCGCACCCGCCACCACGCGAAGCGCCGGCTCCAGCGGACGCATCAGGCCACGCGGCAGATGGAGGTGGCCGAGAGCTCCGCCGAGCATCTCGACATGAAAGTGGTCCCCCACCCGCTGCACCACGAGATCCACGCTGGCCGTGCGTGCATGGCCCATCAGATTCCAGACGAGAATGATCCGCGCCCTGCCCGGCTCGAGATCGGCGCGGACATCCACCACCTTCATCCACGATTCGATGGAGCTGCCGAGACGGCCCGGCACCGTGGTGGTGAGGTAGCGGTTCAGGTCCGCCTCTTTGATCTCATAGAGGCCGGCACGTTTGATGGATGCCTGGCGGAGGTCATCGAGCAGATCGGGGGCCTTTCCTTTCTCCAAGGCCGGGGCAGCCGCAGGCAGGGCCTCCGGGCGGTGGGCCACCCAGGCCGCCCCACCCAGGGCACTGACCAAGACCAAGCGCAGGATCTGGAAGAGGGTGCGTTTCACAGCGGCGTGGCTCAGGGTAGGAGGAAAGGTGGCGGGAGTGCGGCGGAGACATCAGGCCGCCGCGGTGCTCTTCGGCGGCGGGCCGGCCGGGGCGGATGATGCGGCGGAAGAGGAAGAAGACGCACTGCTGCTCGAAGAGCTCTCAGAGTCCTTCTTCGCCGCCGCCTTGTAGGAATCACTGCGGTAGTCGGTGATGTAGAAACCGGTGCCTTTGAAGATGAATCCGGCTCCGACGCCGATCTTGCGCTTCACAGGACCGGCGCAGTTCTCCTGCGGGCAGTCGGTGAGGTGCGGGTCCTTCATGGATTGCTTGGCCTCGAAATGATGGCCACAGGTCTGGCATTCGTAATCGTAGGTGGGCATGCGGGGAGGTTGAATTGGGGGTTATCTGCTGCGGGAGCAGCGGGGAGGGCAGTATGCCGCCCCGCCATCGTGCTGCAAAAGGATTTTCCCCACCATCCCTCCTCGGTCAGGACTTCTTCACCGCCTTCGCCGGTCGTGCTTTCTCGTCCTTCGCACTGCCCGCAGGCTCCTGCGCCGGCTTTGACGCGGGCGGCTCCGCTTTGCGCACCTCCTCACGCACCAGGCCCGGCACTGCGCCGTAGCCGTAGAACTCGACCTTCGCGTCCTCCGCCCTGGGCAGGGTGAAATCAAACACACTCACACCACAGCGCCGCTGCCCCTCATAACTGCGGCCGTCACTCGAACCATAGATCACCGGCTTCCCGTCCTTCACCCGATGACCGAGAAAGAGCATCACATGCGTGACCGGGATCTTGCGCCCCGGCTCCACGCCGCCTTTTCGCGACCAGAAAAGCAGGTCTCCCGGCTGCAGGTGCTGAAAAGCCACATCATCGAGCTTCACCACCTTCTCCGTGCGGTGAAACGTCCCCTTCGCCTGCGCCCAGCCGCACATCTCATCCGACTGCCGCGGCACGCCGGGCACCTTTTCATCCAGCAACACACGATACACCGCGCCCGAGCAGTCCATCCCGCCCTGCGCCACCTCATGCGAGGCGTAGCGATACGTCAGCTTCAAACGGGTCAGCGCCAGGGCCGCACGAATGACCTTTTTCACCGCCTCCGGCAGCGTTTCAAATTCCTTCAATTCCGTCTCCAGCATCGTCGAGACCTCCGCGGGCTTCACCACCTCGCCGGCGGGAGCCGTCGGCGGCGGCTCATTCGCGGGTGAGGGCTGCTTTTCCTCGTTTTTCTTCGACTCCTGCGGAGCGCTCTCTGGCTTCTTTTTGCTTGTTTCACCTTCCGCCGGTCTGGCTGCCTTCTTCGGCTCAGCCGGTGCCTCCGCCCTTGTCAAAGCAGGGATGAGCAGGAAGACCAAAAGCAACCGCGAGATGAAAACCATGCCCCGATTCCAGCGGAAGCTCCCCTGCCCTGCAATCACGAAATGCTCGCACCTCCCCCGGCGAGGTGCTACCGGCATCATCCCATCATGGCCCGACTCCTCCGCCCACCGGAAACCGCCTCCGCCGACGAAACCCAGCGTGTCCTCGCCATCGATCCCGCGCTGCGCAAGACCGGCTACGCCATCGTCGAGGGCAACGGTCGTGACATGCGGGCCCTCACCTGGGGGGTCATTCAAAACAAGCCCGCTCTCCTGCCCAGCGGCTGCCTCGTCGCCATCCGCGAGGCCTTGATCGACGTCATCCGCCAGCATGCCCCCACCGTTTGCGCCATCGAATCGACGATCTTCGTGCAGAGCTTCAAAACGGCCATCGTGCTTGGCACCGCGAGAGGGGCTGCCCTGATCGCCGCCGCCGAGCACGGACTGCCCATCTACGAATACGCGCCGCGGGAGATCAAGCAGGCCGCCGTCGGCCGCGGCGGAGCGCAAAAGGACCAGGTGGCCTTCATGATGCGCTCGCTGCTCCGCCTCCGTGAAACCCCGCCGCCTGATGCGGCGGATGCGCTCGCAGTGGCCGTGACCCATTTCCAAAATGCCGCCTCAATGCGCACGCTCGACCGCGAGGCTCGTCGGGTCTGAGCCTGCCCGCTGACGGGTTCAAAAACTTCCGGGAGCAAGTCTCAAAGCTTGCACAGGGCCTCAAATCTCCACCAGCTCCTTCTCCCTGCGCTGCGGCGGGTCGACCCAGGCCTCGGCCTCCTCCTCGACATCCTCGGAGAGCATGGGAGCAAAGCGCTCCGCACGGAAGCCGAGCTCCTGGCGCACGCTGGAATGCGGGTCCTCCGGATTGATGAGCTCCTCCAGCAGCACGAGCATGTCGAAATCAGCGTCCTTCATCTTGATCTCGGCGTCGTCATTCACCTCAAACTTGGGATTTGAGCGCCCAATCGCGATGGAGCGGATGGTGTAGGTGCGGTCCTTTTTGGGCAGCGCCCGGTAGAGGTCATAGACCCACGGGGCGAACTCGTCGTCGATGCATACCACTTTCTGTCCGGTCTGAAACATGCTGGATGGGAGGTTGAGGAAGGTGAAATCCCGGCCATGCTAGCCTCAGATGGCCTCCCGGCATCCCGTTTTTCACTCATGCCCTACTCCGCCCTTCCCCTCGCCGACCTGCTGCCTCCGCCCACAGACTTCCTTTCCGTGGGCAAGGCCATGGGCAATGAGGTCACACTGACCATCGGCCCGGTTTATACCACTGGTTTTGTCGTGGCAGGCCCGCTGCTGGTCCTGGCCGCCGTGATTCTCGTCTCAGTGATGTATGGCCGGGTGAAGTACTACGCCCTGGAATATGGCTACGGCACCGGATGGGGCCAAGTGAAGGCGGTGCTGCACTACATCGTCCTGGGACTGCTGATGACGGCAGGCGGGCTTTTGCTGACCTTGGTCGGCTGGGGCAACATGGGCTACTCGGTGATCCTCAGCCCGGCGGGCCTGACGGAGATCCAGCGCACCGGCACGAACAACTACCGCTGGGATGATTTGAAGGCGGCGTCTGAGCGAATCAACTCCACGGAGTTCTGGCTGACCTTCGAGGCCAACGACAGGAAGTGCAGTGTAAAGTACCAGCAGCAGACCCTCGGCGAAAAAGTCCAGGATCAGGCGATCAAGATCGCCGAGGACGCGATCCGCGCCCATCCGGGCACGGGCATCACACTTTGATGATCACTTCGCCGCCTGGCGCATGGCATCCACGTAGTAGGCCATGGCGTTGAGGTTCTTCGTGAACTCCGTGCCGTCAATGCGGCCGTCTTTGAGCCAGCGGCCCTGCTCGTCCAGCGATTCGAGTGCCCGCCGGGCCTTGTCAGCGGCACCTTTGGCCCTGCTCGACCACTCCTTGGGCGTCTGCGGTCCGGCGAGCTTGGCGAGGAGCTTTTCACGAGGCTGGGCGAGGCGTTCTTTGAACTTCTCCACGTCGTCCTGGCGGTCATCTTTGAAGGAGTAATGCGTGGGGAGATTGCCATCGTCGTAGGTGAGCTCGTAACTGTCCTTCACGAAGAAGAGCGGCTTGTTCGTCTCCAGCTCATAAAAGCGGGCGTGAGTGCCATCTGGAAGCTTCGAGCGCTCAAACCACGCCAGGGCCGGCTGCATCGGCGTGAGGTATTTTTCCTCGCCCGTGAGGAGCCAGAGGTCGTGCAGAGTCTCCATGGCCTCGATGCTCTCGTAGGCGGTGACCGACGGCGGCTCAAACTTCCGCGCCCAGGCCGGATGCATGGCATGATCATACTGCATCGCCCACACCGGCTGCGGCTCCGGCATCTGCGCCAGCAGCAGGAAGTCACCGAGTTTTTTCAACGCAGCGAGGTAGCGCCCGTCTTTTTCGAGCTCGTAAGCCCGCGTGAGGACCTTCGCGATCTCGCTGAGGTTGCCATCATTGAGTGTGTAGTAGCCGGTGTACTTCTCCTTTGGAAACGTGCGGCTCCAGGTCTCCGGATAGCTGGCTTTTTT
>JBKCXA010000366.1:0-6303 GCA_046316935.1 Prosthecobacter sp. | reverse complement strand
CGATTCAAGCACCGGCCGCATCCTCGATCTGCTGCGCGAGTTGAAGCTCGATGAACGCACGCTGGTCATCTTCACCTCCGACAACGGCGCGGGTATCCGCAATGCCAAGGCGAAGGCGGATGAGCGTTTCCCCGGTCGCTCGATGCATGGCAGCAACGGCCCGCTGCGCGGCGGCAAAGGCTCGACCTTTGAAGGCGGCGTGCGCGTGCCCTGCCTCGCGTGGTGGCCAAAGACGATTCCAGCAGGTCGCGTGGATGCGACACACTGGTCAGCCCTCGATTTGATGCCGACGGTGGCTGCGCTGGCGCAGGTGAAAGCTCCCGAAGTGGACGGAATCGACATCACCGACGTTTTGAAAGGCCTATCGACCCGCGAGGACCCTCGCATGCTGTTTCACTACTTCGGCGTGCAGCTTCAAGCCGTGCGCGAAGGCCGCTGGAAGCTGTTTTTGCCCATTGAGGAGCTTCCGAAGACTCGCGTGCCGAGTTTGTGGTTTGAGCATCAACCGGGCCTTTTTGAGCGTCAGCATCGCTTGTGGCCCAAAGCCACGCTTTACGACCTTGTGGACGATGTCAGCGAAAAACGCGACGTCGCCGCCCAGCATCCCGAAGTCGTCGCCGCGATGCTGAAAAAGGCGCAGGCCTTCGATGAAGCCTTCCAAAAGCAGATCCCCGCCGTGAAATACCTCCCCGGCCCCAAACCGCCTGCTTCAGGGCAGATTCGCAAGGCGGCAGACAACATCGAGGAGTGGTTGAAGCTGTCGCGGTAGCACCTGCCCCCAATGGGGGCTGGTTGGTGTGTGACTTTGGGTTTTACGAGTGACGGGATTTGGCGGCACAATCACCGTTTCATGATCAAATCCAACCTGGCATCCATCGCGGCGGTGATGGCTTTGGCGCTTTTCGTTCTCGGAACGGAGGCGGGAGCGCAGTCGCCGTTTTACACGGACACCGGCAGCCCGGCGAATCCGGACTGGGCCACGATCCTGCCGACGCTGAATGTGGGCTCGGGCGATCCGGGGCCGGTGTATGGATCGGCGATCGACGTGAACAACACGCTCACGGAAACCGGCTTGTATGGCAACCGGCCGATCTCCGTCGGCGCGTATCGCATCTATGTGTGCTGCAACACTTCGACGACGAACTTCGCGAACTTCAGCCGCTGGTTTCAGGTGGATGGGAACACGCAGATGCTGCGTCTGTTTGTGAACGATGAAGGCACCGCCACTTCGCGCACGGGGTCGGCACGCACGGAGGCGTTCACCACCGATTTCTGGAACGCCGGAAGCAACAAGACCTATGAGTGGTCGGGGCGCTACACGGTGGCTCGCCGGCAGCAGGGGTATGCGATTTTTCAGGTGAAGAACCCGGATCACGACTGGGCGGTGCAGCTCAACCTGCTCGGCAGTGGTGAACTGGTGATCAACAACCGCCGCAATGCGGTGGATGTGACCGTGACGAATCCCGATGGCAGCACGAAGGACTTTGATGGCATCGGCTTCGATGCACGCATCCAGGATGATGGTCGCAACTACAAGGTGTGGATCGATGGCGTGCTGCTGGCGGACAACTACTTCGACCGCCCCACTGCGGACAGCAACTTCCGCTGGGGCATGTATCTGGGGGATGCCACGTTGGTCGCGCCTTCGGACAACACGGTGATTTTGGTCAGCGGAGCTCAGTCAAAGTCGTGGGAAGGTAGTCTCACGGCGGCGACGACTTCCATCGTGAAGGCCAACAACACGAACAACCTCGCCGCGACGACGAGTTGGACGGGCGCGGTGGTGCCGGGGCTGCACAATCTCGCGGTGTGGGACAGCACGGTGACTGCGGCGAATGCGGTGACGCTGAATAGCGATCACGTCTGGGCAGGGATGAAGATCACGAATCCCGGCGGCGCGGTGACGCTGAATGGCACGCCGCTGCTCGGACTCGATGAGGCGGGGCTCGACATGAGCACGACGACGCGAAACCTGACGATGAACTGCCCGGTGGAGCTGCGTGTGTCGCAGCCGTGGACGATTGCGTCGGGCTTCACGGCGACGAGCACGGCGGGTGTGCGTGGCTATGGCGGGCTGACGCTGAGTGGTGGCGGCACTTTGACCCTCACCGGCGCAAACACCTTCACCGGACCGACGGCGATCAACGCGGGTGTGTTCAGGCTCGGCAATGGGGCCACGAACGGCACGATGAGTCCGAAAAGCACGATCACCATCGCGGCGGGAGCGGTGTTTCAGGTGAACTCGAACAGCGATCTGCTGCAAGGCACGGACTTTGCCACGGCGGCGCTCACGGGTGGCGGTGGATTGACCAAATCGGGCACGGGAACGCTGACCTTGAACACGGCGAACACCTTCACCGGGCCGACGGTGATTCAGGCGGGCACGTTGCGGCTGGGCAATGGTGGCGCGGCTGGTGCCTTGAGCGCGAGCAGCACGATCAGCATCGCTGCGGGAGCGACTTTTGAAACGAATCGCACCCTCGATGCCACGCAGGGGGTGCAGTTTAGCAGTGATCCGATCACGGGTGGCGGCAGCCTCGTGAAGTCGAGCACGGGCAAGCTGACGCTCACCGCGGCGAACAGCTACACGGGCGGAACGATCATCAATTCGGGCACGCTGCAAATCGGCACCGATGGAGCCACGGGCACGCTCGGCAGCGGCAATGTGACGAACAACGGCACGCTGCGATTTGATCGCACCGGCAGCATCGAGGTCGCGGGTGACATCAGCGGCACGGGCGCGGTGACGGTGGATTGCCCGCTGGAGGCCGGAACGGTCGTCCTGAGCGGCAACAACAGCTTCAGCGGCGCGGTGACGATCAACTCCGGCGCTCTGCGCATCACGCAAAGCAGCTCGCTGGGATCGGGAACAAAGAGTGTGAAGATCAACACGGGCACGACGGGCAATCCGCAACTGCTGCTCGATGGCAGCGGAGGTGCGATCAACCTGCCTGCGAGCATCAGCTACCTCACCAGCAATGATGCGAATGGCGCGATCATCAGTGAAGCAGGCAACAACACCATCGCGGGTCCGATCACGATGACGGGCGGCGGTGGCAACACGCGTGTTTACAGCAATGCGGGCACGCTCACGCTGAGCGGGCCGATTGATTCGAACTTCGCCACTCGCACGCTGAAGCTCATGGGCGCTGGCAATGGCAGTGTCACGGGTGTGATTCGCAATGGCAATCCGTCGCTGATTGTGTCGGTGTCGAAAGAGGAAGGCGGCACATGGACGCTCGGCGGCGACAATTCGTATAGCGGCACCACGAGCATCGTCGCGGGCACGCTCGTGCTCGCGCATCCGAATGCGCTGGGCATCGGCGCGGTGGCTTTGGGCAGTGCCACCGGCAGCACCACGCTCACTGCAGGTGCCGCTCTCGATCTCAATGGCCAGCAAGGCATCAATGAAGTCATCTCCTTGCGTGGCAGCGGGCCGAGCGGCGAGGGCGCGATGATCAACAGCAGCCCGGTGGAGGCCAGCATCGCGGGTGGACGCGTTTCTTCCATCAGCACGACGGCGGGCGGCACGCACAGCACGGTGCCAACGGTGAACCTCACCGGTGGTGGCGGCAGCGGCGCGACGGCGGCGGCATCGCTCGGCGTGCGGACCGCGAGCTTCACCATCAATGGCGGCACCACCGTTTACTCGACCGCTCCCACCGTGACAATCAGCGGTGGTGGCGGCACCGGAGCGACCGCCACGGCGGTGCTGACCTCGGGTGTCGTGACCGGCATCACCGTCACCGCTGCGGGCAATGGTTTCACGAGTGCTCCCACCATCACCTTCAGCGGCGGCACCGTCACCACGGCAGGCGTGAATCCCACCGGCGTGGGGAACAGCAGCAACTTCATCGTGATCGGCATTCAGGTGACGAATCCCGGCAGCGGCTACACCAGCGCCCCGAGCGTGACCTTCAGCAGCGGCACCGGCACCACAGCCACCGCGAACATGTCCTCCATCGCCCTCGGTGCGGATACACCGCTCGGCGGCACTGGCGACACCGCCAGTCAATGCGGCATCTCCGGTGCCTTCGCGCTGACGAAGACCGGCAGCGGCAAGGTCACGCTGAGCGGCCCTTGCACGCAAAGCGGTGGCACCTTCATCGCAGCGGGCACGTTAGCGCTCGGAGCCAGCAACGTGTTGCCAGCGAATGCCATCGCGATTGGCACGGCGACATTGGATGCGGGCGTTTTCACCGATGCGGTCGGCTCGCTCGATGTCACGTCGGGCTCGACGATTCGTTTGGGCACTGGCGCGACGTTGAGCTTTGCGGACAGCAGCGCGATTGACTGGAGCGGCGGCACCTTGAATCTCATCGGCACCTTTGTTTCAGGTGCTTCGCTGCGTTTTGGCACTTCGGCGAACGGTTTGACCTCCACGCAACTCGCGAAGATCAGCGCTCCCGGCTTCACGAGCTTCGCACTCAATGCGAACGGCTATCTCACCGCCAGCGTCGCGGCCACGTTCACGAACTGGCAGACCAGCAACGGCATCAGCGGCAGCTTCGACGCGGATCACGATCAAGATGGCGTGCCGAACGGCATCGAATACTTCCTCGGCGGCTCCAGCAACACCAGCGGTCCGACCGCGCTGCCCGCCATCGCGAACACCTCCGGCACGCTCAGCATCACCTGGACCAAAGCCAGCACCTACCCCGGCCTCTACGGCACCGATTTCACCCTCGAGACCAGCGACACCCTCACCGGCACCTGGACGCCCGAAGTCCTCGGCGTGAACGTCACCCGCAACGGCAACCAATTCACCTACACCTTCCCCGTTGGCGGCACGCAACGCTTCGTGCGCCTGCGAGTGGTGAGTCCGTGAGTGTGAAAGAGTGTGGTGCAGTCCTCTGGACTGCTTCAGATGAGTCCAGAGGACTCAACCACACTAGCCCGGCACCGGGCCGATGGTGCCGCCGGGCACAAAACGAGACGCGGTGTAGGTTTGGCGTGTATCAGGCTTGCCGAGGCGGACATTTTCCACCCACTGGAGCACGCGGCGCACGACGGGGGCGTAGTCCCAGGTGATATGCGCGATGGTCGGCTGGCACCAGGCGAAGACGGGATGATCGTCGGTGCAGACGAGCGAGAGGTCCTCCGGCACGCGAAGTCGGCGTTTGATGCAGAATTGCATGACGGCGACGAAAAACTCCGCCTCGTCCACGATGAGCGCGGTGGGTGGTGTGACGCGAAACATCGACTCAAGCATCGCGTGAAAGCTTTGCGTCGTCTCGTCCCATTCGGGCAAATGGTAGGCGGAGGGTTCGATGCCATGCGCTTTGAGTTCGGCGAGATAGGCTTGCTCGGGAATGCCGGGCTGCGGGTGGCGTCGGCGAGGCCGGTTGATGAGTGCGATGCGTCGATGGCCGAGTTTGAGCAGCGTTTGCGTGGCTTCGATCAGCGGCGGGATCTTTTTCGGCGCGACGGCCGGAATGGGCAGCTCCAGGATTCGGCCAAAGATCGCAAACGCGGTGAGCGAGCTGTTGCAGAACCACTCCAGCACCTCGCGTGACGCGGCGACGACGAGCCACACATCGGCGGGCGTGCGTGAAACGAGTGAAGCGACACGCGAGGGCTTCATGCCGAGTTCGCCGAGCGTCTTCTCGGCGTAAAAGGCGTCGTGTCCGGCCTGTCGCAGCCGATGCAGCATCTCGGTGATGACCTCCCACCCTTGATCGCTTTTGTCGCCGAGCAGGATCGCGATGCGCAACGAGCTGGCGGGCTGCACCGCACCTTCCCGAATCCTCCGGCGGCGGCCTTTGCCGGGATTGTGCAGCGTGCCCTCCTTTTCGAGCAGCCGCAGCGCGGCCTCCACCGTCTTGCGATTCACGCCCAGCTCGGAGGCGAGTTGATCACGCCCAGGCAGCTCGCCCTGCCAGCGACCCTGCAACAGCAAGGTCCGCAGATGCGCGGTGACCTGGGTGGTGATGGTTTGAAAGGCGGGAGACATGTTTGGAAGCTTGTCCCCAAACCGGACATGTTGTCGATGAGGATTTGTTGCGGAGGTGAACCGCCAATAACGATCCTCCAACTCTTCATTGAAGTGCCTCTCGGGCCATTGTGCGGCTTTTGCCCGGCTCCGCGGCCATTCTGCACAAGACGGTGCGGATGGAGCGCTTTAGCATCTCCATCTTGTGAAACGCTATCTTCACCTGCTCCTCTCCGCGACCGCGTGCCAGCTCGCCTCCAGCGCTATCGCGGCTCCAGCCACGCCAACGCCTCCCGACTTCACCAAAGGCGACCAACCCAGCAAAGAGCACGATTGGACGCTCGGGCCCACCGGAGCTCGCGGATGGATTT
>JBKCXA010000365.1:0-4388 GCA_046316935.1 Prosthecobacter sp. | reverse complement strand
CCCCCCTGCCCCCCGCCCCGACCCCCACCCCCGCCCCCCCCCCCGAGCCACGCCGCCGCCGAACCCCCTGGGTGCCACGCCCGTCGGTGGCACCCGGCGAGACCTCCGCTCCGAAGCCCAGCTCCGCAAACATCTCCGCCGTCATTTCGGCCACGAGATTCACCCCTGCGGCATTCGCGGTGAAGCTATTGATCTCCACCAGGCCTCGAAGGAGGCGCAGGGCTTCAGGAAGCAGGGTTTCGGCGCGGAGAGTGAGGGAATCCATGCGGCTATGTCAGCCCAAACGGCGACGCCGACAAGCCGCGGCTTGCGTTTCCGTGCGTGTGATGGTTCTCGTGGCAAATGTCCAGCCCAGGCAGCATCCGACTCTTCACCGCCATCCTGCTTCTCGTCGTGGGCTGGCAATGGTGGCAACGAAAAGGCCCGCAGACATCGCCGGCTACAGTTCCTGCCAAAGTCGATGAGCAGGCTCCTGCCAAGGAGAAAAGCCTCTTCCCAGACGAATGACAGGAAAGTACCTCTTCACGCCACAAGGCCGCCGCCGCCTCCTTCGTATTGTCACCATGCTCCGCGTCCCTTTCGTCCTTCTCGTCCTTTGCGTCCCTTCCTTCGCCCAAAACGTCAAACCAGACGATGTGGCAGGTAACGAAGCCGTGAAAAAGATCATGGAGACCCGCCCCGGACGCGGTGTGATGCGTGATGACACGCCGCCCACGCCTGCGGCGGAGGCCGTGAAGAAATTCAAACTGCGCAGCGATGTCGCCGTCGACCTCATGGCCTCCGAGCCGGTCGTCGAGCAGCCGCTTTATGCGAGCTGGGACTCGAAAGGCCGCATGTGGGTCACCATGTATCGGCAATACCAGTTTCCCGCCGGTTTGAAGATCGTCAGCTACGACCAGCACCTCCGGGCGAAGTTCGACAAAGTGCCGCTGCCGCCACCTCGTGGCGAAAAAGGCGCGGACAAGATCACCGTCTTCGAAGACACCGATGGCGACGGCTTTTTCGACAAGCACGAGGACGTCATCACCGGCCTGAACATCGCCAGCGCCGCGCTGCACGGCATGGGCCGCATCTGGGTGCTGAATCCGCCTTACCTCCTGAGCTATCCCGATGCCGACTTCGATGCCAAACCGGATGGCGATCCCGAGGTCGAGCTCAGCGGCTTCGGGCTTGAGGACACGCACAGTGTCGCCACGAACCTGCAATGGGGCATGGACGGCTGGCTTTATGGTGCCAATGGCAGCACCACGACCGGCAACGTCTCCAGCGCCAACACCAAGAACGTGAAATGGGAAGGCCAGTGCATCTGGCGCTACCATCCGAAGAAGAAGACCTTCGAAATCTACGCCGAAGGCGGCGGGAACACCTTCAGCCTCGACTTCGACAGCAAAGGCCGCCTCTTCTCCGGCACGAACGGTGCCACTCGCGGCATGCATTACGAGCAAGGCAGCTACGGCATCAAAGGCTGGGGCAAACACGGCCCGCTCACCAATCCGTATGCCTTCGGTTGGTTCGAGCACATGAAACATGAGGGCGACAACAAACGCTTCCCCCAAGCCTTCACGATCTATGAAGGCGGCCTGCTCGGCAGCGCCTACGAAGGCAAAATCATCGCCCCGAACGCCCTGCACACCCTCGTCTATGTCAGCGAGCGCCTTCCCGACGGCTCCACCTTCCGAACGAAGGACGAAGAGCAACTCATCACCACCCCCGACCGCTGGTTCCGCCCCGTCTGGGCCGGCGTCGGCCCCGATGGCGGCTTCTACATGGCCGACTGGTATGACACGCGCCTCAGCCACGTCAGCCCCGTCGATGACTGGCACAAAACCAGCGGCCGCATCTATCGCGTGAGGCCCGCGAGCGGTGCGCCGAAGCTGAAGCCCTTTGATTTGAGCAAAGCGAGCGGTGAGGAGCTGCTCGGCTATCTGAGCCATCCGAATGAGTGGTTCAGGAAGCAGGCAGTGCTGGAGATTGGGTGGCGGGGGATGAAGGAATTGCAGAAACCCTTGCTTGAAGCATTTCGGAAAGATGGAACACCAAACGCACTCGAATCACTTTGGGCTCTGGAGGCCATTGCAAATGACGAGGCGAGAAAAGGTGGTGACAATGATTTAATGTCGGAACTGATGGTTCGCGGGAGTGTGCATCCGGACATTTATGTTCGTCGCTGGATCGCCAAAATGATCGGAGAAAGTGAAACTCCACAGGGCGGCAAAGCCAACTATGCTCTTACGTTACTGGTTCAGAATTCCAAAGAGCATGAGGTCCGTGCGCAATTGCTAGCGTCTGCAAAACGCATGTCGGCCAGGCTGAGTTTGCCATTGCTAAAAGTCGGCGATGTCGAAGACATCAGCGGCCACCTCCCTCTTCTCGCGTGGTGGGTGCTCGAATCGAAGGCGGAAAAAGAGCGCGAGGCCGTTTTTGCCTTCCTCAAGGCCGATCCCGCCTTTCTGCAAACCAAACTCTTCCGTGACCACCTCGCCGAGAAGCTAGCGAAACGCTATGCGCGGGCCGGGGGGGAGGAAAATTTCAATTCGTGTGCGGCTCTGCTTTCGCTTTCTGCGGACGAGGGCGTCCGCGCTCCTATCATTTGCGGGATCGCGTCCGCTTTCGAAGGCGCGGAGATGCCCAAACTGCCGGATTCGCTCACGAAAGCCCTCAACGACTACATGGCGAAAGAAAGCGGCGGCGACCTTACGCTCGCGCTGCGCAGCGGCAATGCGGATGCGCTCAAAAATGCCCTCAAACTGCTCGCCGACACCAAAGCGACCAACACTGCCCGCATCGCCATCGCGAAGACTTTGGCCGAACTCGGCAAGCAAGAGGCGGTGATGCCGATGGTGGCGATTTTGAAGTCCAGCGCGGCTCCGAGCCTCAAACGCGGCATGTTGCAGGCTGCGGCCAAGTTTGATGACAAACGCATCCCCGAGGCCCTCCTGCTCGGTTGGGAAGGCCAAATCGCGGGCGACAAAGCCCTTCGCGAGGACGCCCTTCGCGTCATGGCCGGACGCAAAGAATGGGCGCAGGTGCTCGTGAACTTCGTCAACGAATGGAAAGTGCCCGCCAAGCATTTCACCATCGACATCGTCCGCCAGCTCAGCCTGCACAAAGATGCCGACATCGACTCCAGCATCGAAAAGCATTGGAAGGGCCTGCTCGCCACCGGACCCACGCCCGAGAAGAAAAAGGAAGCCGAGCGCATTAAAGCCGTCCTCAAAACCGGCCTCGGCGATACCGAGAAGGGCAAACTGCAATTCACCGCCCGCTGCGCCGTCTGCCACAGCCTCTTCGGCGAAGGCGGCAAGATCGGCCCCGAGCTCACCGGCTACGACCGCAGCAACGCCGACTTCTGGCTCGACAACCTGTTCACCCCCAGCCTCGAAATCCGCGAAGGCTTCGGCACCTACATCGTGAAAACCAAAGGCGGCCAGATGCTCACCGGCCTCATGGATGCGCAGGATGCGAAAGGCATCGTCCTCAAAGACCTCGCCGGCAACAAAACCGCCATCAAGCAGACCGACATCGAGAAGCTGGAAGCCTCCCCCATTTCCCTGATGCCCGAAGGCCTCACCGCGGGCATGAGCGATGCCGACTTGAAGGACTTCTTCGCGTATCTGATGAAGAAGTAGGCTCAGCGGGCAAGCTGCTTGCCCGCCTCAACGCGACTCGGATCGGCCTTTCAGCCAGGCGCACAGCGCTTTCACATTCTGCACGAAGTCGAGGCTGTAGATCACGCCACCGGCTGGCTTTTGTTTTTTGCCGTTCGCATCACGCATCACGCCACGTTCGTCGTCGGTGATGGGCCAGGAGCCGTTGGGGGCTTGTTCTTTGAGGATGGCGGCGATGTCGGCATCGGTGGGTGGGGAGGACCAGCGTTCTTTTTCGGTGCGGGGGAAGGTGACGGGCTCGCCACGGGCGATCTGGCTGCCGGCGGCTTGGAGGGCGTCGAGTTCGCTGTCCCAGACCCAGCCGTAGTTGGAGGAGGCACGTTTGTCGGAGTAGGTGAGCTCGAAGCCTTTGCCGCCGGGGCCGCGCTCGAAGTAGAGGGGCGTGTTGGTGTTGAGTTCGTAGAAGCGGGCGAGTTGGTTGCCGGGCAGGAGCACGGTGCGGAGGTAGGTGATGGCTTTGGCGATGGGGGCGAGGTATTTTTTGTCGCCGGTGGCGGCGGCGAGCTTCAGCAGGGCCCACATGGCGGCCTGGCTTTCGCGACCGCTGATGGCGGTGGGCTCGAATTGACGGCTCCACACGGGCTGCATGTCGGCGTTGTATTGCTGCGCCCAGGCGGGCTGCGGATCGGGCATCTGCGCGAGCAGAAGGAAGTCGCCGCCGCGTTTGGCGGCTTCGAGGTATTTTTGATCACCGCGAAGCTGCCAGGCGAGGAGCAGGGT
>JBKCXA010000364.1:0-4004 GCA_046316935.1 Prosthecobacter sp. | reverse complement strand
CCGCCGCGCGGCTGCGCGAGCGGACGACCGCGCAGGACCGCCAGGCGCGGTTGTTCCGCCTCCGGCAGGTGGCGCGAATCCGTTCGCGGATAGGTCAGCACCTTGAACTTTTCATAAAGAGCCTGCGCGATTTGCAGCGTGCGACGCGCGGAGAAGCCAAAACGATTGCTCGCCTCCCGCTGAAGGCTCGTGAGGTCGTAAAGCAACGGCGCGGCTTGGCGGGCCGGTTTGGTCTGCTGCTCGATTTTGCCCGGTTTGCCCGTGCAACGATCGGCGATGGCCTGCGCGGTCTTTTCGTCCCAGAGGCGCTCGGCCTTCTTGTGCTCGTCGTTCTCGTCTTTCTTGAAGGATTCGTCGATCCAGCGGCCCTGGTAGCGCCCGCCGGGCACTTCAAAGAGCGCGATGGCCTCCCAGTAGGTGCGCGGCACAAAGGCGGCGATCTCGCGCTCGCGTTTGGCGAGGATGGACAGCGTCGGCGTCTGCACGCGGCCGACCGGCGTGAGGCGGAAGCCGCCGTGGCGGGACTTCAGCGCGGTGAGGGCGCGGGTGCTGTTGATGCCGATGAGCCAGTCGCTCTCGCTGCGGCATTTCGCGGCATCGGCCAGCGGCTGCATCTCCGTATCGCTGCGCAGCTTTTTAAAGGCATCCAAGATGGCTCCCTGGGTCATGGATTGCATCCACAGGCGCTGCACCGGCTTTTTGCAGCCCGTGGCATCCATGATGTAGCGGAAGATGAGTTCTCCTTCGCGGCCGGCATCGCAGGCATTGATCACAGCGTCCACATCCTTGCGCTTCAGCAGGCGGGCCAGGACCTTGTAACGGTCCTCGCTCTGCTCGATGGGGTTCAGCTCGAAGACCTCCGGCAAAATGGGCAGGCTGGTGAAGCCCCAACCGATCTTTTTGCCGTTCACCATCGGCATCCCCAGCTCCAGCAGGTGGCCGACGGCGCTGGAAATGACGTGCGTCTCGTTCTCATACCAGTCCTTTTCCTTCGTGAAGGCTTTCATGCCGGGGGCTTTGGCCAGGGCGCGGGCGAGATCGGCGGCGACGCTGGGCTTCTCGGCAATAATCAGGGTTTTGGGCATGTGGTCGGGTGTACTATATAGAGTGGGCCGGGAGCGGAGGGCCGGATTAGGGCATGAGAATGGCCGGAATGTCAAGGCGGGGGCCGAAACGCTCCATTTCACTGCTCACGCGACCACCTCGAATTCCGGCAGCGAGGCCAGCAGGGCGGGATTGGTCTCCTGGCGCATGCGACGCATGACGGCGAGGGCGCGTTGGTCGATGACGACGCGTTGCTTTTGGATGCCGTGGTCGATCACGTCGCCCTCGATCCAGCGTGGTTCATGGCGGAAGGAGGACTGCGAGGGAAAATAGACGGCGGTGCGGCCGACGTTTTCATCAATGAGGCTCGACTGCGTGCCGCCGGTGAGGTGGCAGACGCCGACGATGGCTCCGAGCTCCACCGCACGAGCCGAGGCGCAGCGATCGACACGCTCGACACCGAGGATCGTCTCGGTGGCGCTGGGCACGAGAATGACCTCCACTCCCCTGCCCCGCAGTTTCATGCTGATCTCCGGGATCTCGATGTCGAGGCAGATGATGACCACAAAGCGCACGCCGCCGAACTCCCACACGCGCAGCTCCTTGCCGGACGCAAACGCATCCTCCCAGGGCGTGAGGTGCAGCTTGTCCTGAAAGCTCAAAACACCCTCGACGAGGATCGGGGCGCGGTTGCGCAGCTCGCCATGCTCCTCGTCCCAAAACGGCGCGGTGCCGAGCACGACGGCTTTTTCGGGTCGGTGGAGCAGTGATTGCAGCGTGGGCATCAATTCGCCCCAAAAGACCTCCGCCACGCGTCGCGGTGTTGAAGGCTCCACCAGCGGTTCGATGCCCAGCCAGGTGAATTCCGGCAGCAAAACGATGTCCGCGCCTTCATCCCAAGCTGTCTCGACCACCTCCGCCACGGCCGCGGCATAGGCAGCGGGGGATGAGGCGCTGATTCCGGGATCGAAGGTGCAGAGTTCAAGCGTGAGCGGCATGCCCGCATGCTTGCGCAAGGCTTCGCGATGCCAAGCGGCTTCTTCATCGACGAATAACGGCCAAGCATGATGGCGATGCCGAAAGTCTATTTTCGTTCTTCAGGCATCAGCGCCACAAACAGAAGCTCATGAACCCCGCCAAAATCGAAGACACGCTCAAACTCGTCCTGGTCGGCTGGATCGTCATCATCGCCGCCGCGTGGCTGATGGGACGGCTCTGCCGGAAGATCGGACAACCGCCCGCCGTGGGGGAAATCGCCGCGGGTTTGCTTCTCGGACCATCTTTTGTCGGCTTGTTCGCGCCGGAGTTTGTGAGCTTCATCTTCCCGGATGAGATCAAAGGACCGCTCGCCCTGCTGGCAAAGCTCGGATTGCTGCTGATGCTCTTCCAGGTGGGCATGGAGTTCGATTTCTCCCACCTAAAGGAGAAATCGAAAGTGGTCATCAGCGCTTCTTTGATGGGCATTCTTGCCCCGCTGGCGGGCGGGCTTGCCATCGCGCCGTGGTTGCATCGCACCTTCGCGCCGGACCTGCCGGAGTTTGGCTTCAAGCTCTTCGTTTGCATCGCGCTGGCGATCTCCGCGCTGCCAATCATGGGCCGCATCCTGCTGGAGATGAAGCTGGAGCGCACCGCGCTCGGGGCCACGGCCATCAGCGCCGCAGCCATCGACGATGCGGTGGGCTGGGTCTTCCTCGGCGTCGCCACCGCCATCATCAAGCAGGGCGAAAACTTCTCTTGGCTGCCCTTCCTTGGTCAGGTGGCGCTCATCATCCTCTACTTCGTTGTGTTGATGAAAATGGCCGGCCCGCTGCTGATCAAAGCCTGGCGAAAGCAATGCAAGGACCACAACACGGAGACCTTCACGCCCGGCTTCCTCGCGCTCCTGTTCTGCGCGCTGTTCATCTCCTCGCTCATCACGAACAAGCTCGGCATTTTCGCCATCTTCGGTGCCTTCGCCCTCGGCGTGGCGCTGCATTCGGAGCCCTCGCTGGTCAAAGCCTGGCGTGAGCGCTTCGCTGATTTCGTCATCGTGGCGCTGGTGCCCATCTTTTTCACCAACACCGGCCTGAACACGAAGATCGGCTCCTTTGACAATGCCACCGCGTGGTTTGCCTGCGCACTCGTCTCGCTCGTCGCCATCGCTGGAAAGCTCGGCGGCTGCACGCTCGGTGCACGCTGGGCTGGATCAAGCTGGCGCGAGGGCCTTTCGATCGGTGCCTTGATGAACACGCGTGCCCTCATGGGCCTCATCGCCATCAATGTGGGCAAGGACCTCGGGCTGCTGAATGACAAGCTCTTCACCATGTTCATCATCATGTGCCTGCTCACCACCGCCACCACGGGGCCGATGCTCCGCGCCTGGCTGCCGGACGATCTGAAAAAACTGGTGCCACGGTGAATGACGGGCGATGAATCGCGCCCTCCAGCCGCATGTCCGCCCCGCTTCCGATTTTCGAACTCCGCCCGACCTTCACCGCCGCGCTCCTCGATGCCGCGACGCCGAACCTGCTCATTAAAGCGCCCACCGGCAGCGGCAAATCGACGCAGATCCCGCAGTTCGTGCTCGATTCCGGCGTCCTCGCCGAAGGCAAACGCTGCGTGGTGCTGCAGCCGCGCCGCATCGCCGCCCGCATGCTTGCCCAACGTGTGGCGCGTGAGCGAAATGCCAAGCTCGGCGGCGAAGTCGGTTATCAGGTGCGCTTTGAGAATCTGACGAGCCGCGAGACGCGCCTCACCTACGTCACCGAGGGCGTCATGCTGCGCATGCTGCTCGAAGATCCGCAACTCGACCGCGTGGGCTGCATCGTGATCGATGAATTTCATGAGCGCCATCTCGATGGCGATCTCGTGCTCGCCTTTGCTCGCAAGTTGCAGCGCACGCGTCGGCCGGATTTGAAGATCATCGTCATGTCCGCCACGCTCGTGCCGGGTCCGCTGGTCGATTTCATGCAGCCGAGCAA
>JBKCXA010000363.1:0-4694 GCA_046316935.1 Prosthecobacter sp. | reverse complement strand
GTGCCATCGGCGGCGGACACACAGCGCAGCGTGGCGCCGCTTTCCTGTCTTCCATGAAAGCCGTAGAGATGGCCATCATGATAAACAGGCGTCGAATAATGGCAGTCGAGCGCCTCGGTTTTGTTCCAAACATTCGTGAGCCGCTTCTCCTTCGTGCTCCATTCCCAGATGCCCGCGCCGACATCGTAGCTCGCGGAGAAGAAAAGCCTGCCTGGGCCGCAGGCCAGCGGCGTGGCGGCATTCACGCTGGCATCCATCTCGGCACGGAAACGCTCATCCGCCAGCACCTCGCCACTGGCGACGCCGACGAGTGAGATGCCGTTGCGAGTGAAAAAGGCCGCCACGCTGGCATCTCCCGGCACGAGCACGCCCGCCGCATAGCCGGCTTCATGCTTTGTGGCCTTCCACACGAGTTTTCCACTCTTCGCATCGAGAGCGATGATGCCGGCACCATCCTGCCCGCCGACATTGAGCAGCACTTTTTCATCCGCGATGAGTGGTGAGCAGGCGCGGCCGAAGAACCCCTGCGGTGATCCCAGCTCCGCCACGGTATCAAACGACCACAGGAGGCTGCCATCGGCCGCGTTGAGCGCCTCCACGCGTCCCTCGGGGCCATGCGTGAAGACTTTGCCATCCACCACGGCGGGAACGGCGCGGGGGCCGTTGTCGAAGCCAAAGCTGTCGCGGTAGTCCGTGGGATAGGCGTGACGCCACACGGGCTCGCCCGTTTCGACCGCGAGCGCCTCGGTGACGATCTCATCGCCGACGCGATGGCAGATGAAGACCTTGCCACCGGCCACCACGGGACCGGCGAAGCCACTGCCGAGATCCTTTTTCCAAACTCGCTCCGCATCCTGCGTGCCGGTGATGGCTTTCTCCGCTACGGCGGCGGAGCCATCACGCTGCGGGCCGAGAAACTGCGGCCAGTCCGCGGCAAAGAGCGAGCTGCTGAGCAAGAGTGGAAGAAGTTTTTTCATGCGCTGGCTGGAGACACGCGGGTGTGCTCGGATTTCATCGCCACGCCTCTGAAGTAGGGTGCCTCGACTTGAATGATGCGCGGCGTGCGGCTGGGTGGGATGTTCACGATGCGGAGAAGGTCCGCGGCCTCGCTGTCGATCTCGCGCAGCAGTTCCTTCGCCTCCGGGGAATCGGGCGGAAGCGTGGCTAGCTGGGCGAGACGGCGCTCCTGTGCCTCTTTCCAATCCCGTAGCGGCCGCAGTCTGGCCTCAATGACGCCGAGATCATGCCGGGCACGCTCCATGCGGCGGCTGAGGTCCTCCAGCGGCGCGTTGTTGGCCGCCTGGAATTCCGCCAGCCGGGCTCGCAGCTCCTCCAGCTTCCTCGTTTCGGCTCGCAGCTCATCCTGCGTGGTCGTGAGTGTTGTTTGAGCCTCCGCCAGACGCGTCTCCACCTCGGTGAGCGTCTTTTCCTGAAACTGCCGTTCCTCCTGCAGGCCGCTGATGGCCGTGCTGTGCTTCGCCTGGAGCTTCTCCGCCTCGGCGAGTGCTTCTCGCAGCGAGGCGAGCTTTTCCTCCGCTTGCGAGAAACCCTCGATCTGCGCCTTCAAGTCAACAAGCTGGGACTTCGCAGCCTCCACCTCACACTGATGAGCCTTCTCCAGTTCCGCGGCCTCGCCCGCCTGTCGGCGCAGCTCGGTGAGCCTGGCTTCTTCAGCGCCTGCGCTTTGGCGGGCCTGCTCCGCACGCTGCGTCATCTGCTGCTCCTCGCCCTTCAGGGCATCGAGACGGGCCTGGACGCTGGCGATGGACTCTTGCAGTGCCGGAATGGCCGCCGCCGCGCGGGCACGTGACTCACCCTCGCTGATCTGAAGGCGTATCTCCGCCAGCCGGGTCTCCTCAGTGCTCAGTGTCCGCCGCGTCTGCTCAAGGCGCTCATTCTCCTCCCGCTCACGAGCAGAGATGAGATCGAGACGGCTTTGAATGCTGGCGATGGATTCTTGGAGCAACTGGGCCGAGGCCGCCTCGCGTGCCCGTGCCTCCGCGTCGAGGTTCAGGCGACTGAGCTCCGTCAGCCGGGCCTCCGCCTCGCGGACACTCTCCTGAAGCTGCCGGCTCCTCGCCTCGCTCTCCCGTTCACGAGCAGTGGCGCTGTCCAGCGCGGTCTGGGCCGCGGTGATGGAAGTCTGGATCTGTAGTAGCGTCGCCGACTTGCTTTCCAGCTCACGCACCACCTGCGCCATCGCAGTGCGCTGCTCCTCGGACTGCTTCGACATCTGCTCCAACGCGACTTTTTGAGTGTCATGCTCGCGGGCAAGCCGCGTCATCGCCTCCAGCTCGCTCGAAACCTGCTGCAAAGCCGCACTCTTCTCCTCGTGCTCCTTTTTCAGCCGCTCCACCGCGGCCAGCCAGTCGCGGCGATTCTCCTCAGCCTGCTTCGCGGAGGCCTCAAGAAGCGCGAGACGGTTCTCCGCCGCATGCAGTTCCGCCGAGGGCAAAGGCTGCGGCTCCGGAGGCGGCGTGGCGGGTGGCAAAGGCACGCGCCGTGTGCCCGCGGAGGTCTTCACCTGCGAGGCCGGGGCCGGCACCGGTGCCGTGGTGGCCTGCGTGGCACCCAGCTCCAGGTCCAGCACCGCCTTGAGAGGGCCGAAAGCCAGCTTATCCCCATCCGCCAGCGTGTGCTTCGTCACTCGCTGCCCGTTCACAAACGTGCCGGCCTCTGAACCAAGGTCATAGACCTTCACCGAACCATCTGTGCGAAGAATGACCTCCGCATGATGGGGCGAGAGCCGGGCATCATCGACGACCACGTCATTATCCTCAGCACTGCCAACCGTGAGTTGGTCAGCAAGCGGAACGACGATTTCCTGGTCGTCATCGAAGACAATGGTGAGTTTCGGCATGGTGGGGGCGGAATGAACGCGGGAGCCGTGCCAGTGATGGCGGGTAATCGCAGCTCACGCAAGGGCTTCACACAAGGCCCCCTGCTTGAAAGATCAAAACTTCGGAAACTTCATGCCTGGCGGGAGCTTGGGCATCTTGCCGCCGCCGCCGAGGCCTCCGAGGAGACCGCCGAGGCCGCCCATGCCGCCGCCGACGGCGCGGAACCTTGCGGAGCGAAGGTGCGCACGCGCGGCCCCTTCGCGTTGTAGTGATGGGTGGTCACCAGCCTGCCTCGCGGCTGGATGAAGAATGAGGCGTTGCTGTCAATTTTTTGCACACTGACACCATTTTCAGGCCTTCGAGCAGGAGCAAAAAATGTTCACCACCTTCAAATGGGGCATGGCCTACGTCTGCCCGCGCGGCATCGGCCCCACCGCCTGGAGCGGCAGTGAAAAGGCGCAGACACAACGGCTGCGCCGCTTCTACCTCCTCGGTCAAACGCTCGATGGCATGCGAGTGTGGGACATCCATCGCGCCGTGCAGTCCCTCCGCGGCATCAGCGGCCTCCAAGAAACCCCGCTCTGGATTCAAGCCCATCGCCACATGGCCGCCGATGCCGTCTATGCCAGCCTCTTCACCGAGGGCATCAAGCGCCTCGACCTCCACGACCTTCCCACCACCCACAACGGCACCGTGGACGGTGCGGTCTCCCCTGCCCCGGCCTTGCTCAACGTCCTCAAAACCCTCGACCTCCCTCAAGCCGTCGCCGCCGCCGCCTCCCGCACCCGCGTCGTCCTCTACACGAAAGACAAAGCCCCCTGGGAATGGCCCGCCACCCTCTTGAAGAACCTCGGCCAGGAAAAACAACTCCAGCTCCGCGATCCCGCCCAAGTCCCGAAGCCGTGAGGCGGTGAGCGGTGAGCGGTGAGCGGTGAGACGTAAGCAGTGAGACGTAAGCAGTGAGACGTAAGCAGTGAGCAGTGAGACGTAAGCAGTGAGCAGTGAGACGTAAGCAGTGAGCAGTGAGACGTAAGCAGTGAGCAGTGAGACGTAAGCAGTGAGACGTAAGCAGTGGGCAGTAGCTCTGTGGCCCCGCCCGCATCGCTGCGCGAAGCGCTGCGGGCGGGTCTGGCCTCTGAGGCTCTGTCGCTCTGCGTTCGTCTTTCTGGGTTCGTCGTTCGGGGTTCGATTCGCGGCTTCGCAGCAGCCCACTCAGGCTATCGTCTATCGTTTATTGTCTATGCGCGAAGCGCTTTGCCCGCGCCTTGGGTTCTGTCGTCCCGCCTTGAGGCGGCAGAGACGAGAACGAAGACTCGGACAAGGACTGTGAGTGGTGAGACTTGGAGACTTGGAGACTTGGAGAGCGACTGCGCCGCGAGAGCTCTCATTGTCTCATTGTCTCATCGGCTCATCGTTTGATTCGCTCGCGCCTCACGCTCGTCTCACCCTGACGGGCTTCGCTTCGCTCAGTCTGATTGCCTCTCTTCGTTCGCCCTTCAGGCAGCTTGACGCTGGCTACCTCCATTTCATTTCGGTTCGCACGTCGCCACCGTGCTCGGCTCATCGTCTCCGCGCGAAGCGCTCCGCGGTCACCGCCTCAGCGCGTTGATCAGCTCATCCAGCTTGTTCGCGATCTGCTGCACCTCGCTTTGGGTTGGGGGATTGCTGATGCCGATGGCCAGGGTGCCCACGCCGTTGCTGTTGGCGCTGCTTTGGTTCAGCACATTCAGCACCGCGTTGTTCAGATCAGCCAGCGTCACCTCGCCCGGCACGCCTTGCGGGCCCTCGGCTCCCGAGTAGCCCTGCGGGATGCTGAAGGTGAAGTGCAGCGTGCTTCCCGTCACACTCACGGAA
>JBKCXA010000362.1:0-2335 GCA_046316935.1 Prosthecobacter sp. | reverse complement strand
GTAAGCGAGCGCCGCAGGAGCCAGCTTTTGCCCCGCCTCACCACCAAGCGGATGAAACTCCGTGTGGTGAAACATCGTCGCCTTGATGCCACGCGGCCCGTGGCCGTATAGCGGCCGTGTACTCCGCAAAATGCCCGCGATGGCGTAGTAGTCGGCCGTGGGGATGGGGTCGAATTTGTGATCGTGACAACGCGCACAAGCCACCGACAGCCCCAGCACGCCACGGCTGATGACCTCGATCTGCTCATCGACCACATCCATGTGAAACAAGTCCTGCTTCAGCTCCTCAAAGGCCTTCGCGCCCAGCGCGAGGAAGGCGGTGGCCGTGAGTCGCTCGTCAAGCTGCGCGGCGTTCTTCGCCGGCATCAAATCACCTGCGATCTGCTCCTGAATGAAGACATCGTAAGGCTTGTCCGCATTGAACGACGCGATCACGTAGTCGCGATAGCGCCACGCGTGGTAGTTCATGACATTCCGGTCGCGTCCGTTGCTGTCCGCGTAACGCGCGACATCCAACCAGTGCCGCCCCCAGCGCTCGCCGAACTGGGCGCTGCTTAAAAGCGCGTCAACAAGGTCAGAAAGGTCAGTCTTGTCAGACACCGCCGGCGGCGGCAACCCGGTCAAATCGAGATGCAACCTGCGGACGAGTGCCGCACGACTCGCAGACGCGTTTGGCTTGAGTTTTTTCTCCGCCAGCTTCGCGTCCACGAGACTGTCGATGCTCGCGCCCGGCACGATTTGAGGCGGTTGGAGGCTCCAGAGCTTCCGGCCTTCCTCCAGGCTCAATCCGGCTCCGAGAACGGAGCCGCTCGTGAGAAGTAGAAGTGCTAGCCGGTGAAACATGAGTTGGGAGATTACGGGTAGCCCAAATGCCTCTTTCGTTTCACGAATCGATGCGGCAACGCCCACAATGAGCGTGCCTCATCCTCGCCGTGCTTGAAGGATAGTGGGGAGGACAAGGCGGAAAAGGAGCTTCATGGCCCGATCATAAGGAGCCTCGCCAGCCAAACTCCACGAGAATGAGTGTGTGGAATGCGTCAGGCGCGGTTTGTCACGCCAGCACGCCCTTCACGATCTCGCCATGGATGTCCGTCAGGCGGTAGTCGCGGCCTTGGAAGCGGTAGGTGAGGCGGGTGTGGTCGAGGCCGAGGAGGTGAAGCGCGGTGGCGTTGAGGTCGTGGATGTGGACGGGGTCTTTGACGATGTTGTAGCTGAAGTCGTCCGTCTCGCCGTGGACGTGGCCGCCTTTCACTCCGGCTCCGGCCATCCAGACGCTGTAGCAGCGCGGGTGGTGATCGCGGCCGTGATTGTCGCGCGTTAGCACGCCCTGCGAATAGACCGTGCGGCCAAACTCGCCGCCCCAGATGACCAGCGTGTCATCGAGCATGCCGCGTTCTTTGAGTTCGGCCAAAAGCGCGGCGGTGGGCTGGTCGGTGTCGTGGCACTGGCTCTTGATGCCGCTGGGCAGGTTGTTGTGCTGGTCCCAGCCGCGATGGTAGAGCTGGATGAAGCGCACACCGCGTTCGGCGAGTCGGCGGGCGAGGATGCAGTTCGCGGCATATGTGCCGGGCTTCTTCGATTCAGGGCCGTAGCGCTCGTAAATGTCGGCGGGTTCTTTGGAGAGATCGGCGAGGTCGGGCACAGCAGACTGCATGCGGAAAGCCATCTCGTATTGATCGATGCGGGCCTGCGTCTCGGGATCGTGATAATCAGCGAGCTTGAGACGATTCAGCGCGGCCACATCGTCGAGCATGGCACGACGTCGCTCCGTGGTGATGCCAGGCGGATTGGAAAGGAAGAGCACAGGGTCTTTGCCGGAGCTCATGCGCACGCCCTGATACTTCGAGGGCAAAAAGCCGCTGCCCCACATGCGCTCGTGCAGCGGTTGAGCGTTCGTCGGGCCGCTCGGGCGCGAGATGAGCGCGACAAAGGCTGGCAGGTCCGCGTTGTCCGATCCGAGGCCATATGACACCCACGCGCCAAACGCGGGCCGACCACCGATTTGATGCCCAGTTTGCAGCAGCGTCATCGCTGGATCGTGGTTGATGGCCTCGGTGTGCAGCGAGCGGATGAGGCAGATCTCATCGGCGAATTTCGACGTATGCGGCAGCAACTCGCTCAACCACATGCCGCTCTGGCCGTGCTGCGCAAACTTGAACACCGACGGCGCAATGGGGAAGCGCTTCTGCCCCGCCGTCATGCCCGTGAGCCGCTGGCCGTTGCGCACGGAATCCGGCAGATCCTTGTCAAACTGCGGCGCGAGGCCCGGCTTGTAATCAAACAGATCCAATTGCGACGGCGCGCCCGCCTGCGTGAGATAAATGATGCGCCGCGC
>JBKCXA010000361.1:0-4529 GCA_046316935.1 Prosthecobacter sp. | reverse complement strand
GTGCCGGTGGCCGTCTGCGTGCTGCCGCCGACGATGTGGTGCATGAAGACGAACTTGTATCTCGCGCTGCTGTTCTTCAGCGTGTCGCGCAGCCAGTCATACTGCGCTTTGCCGAGGCTCCAGTTCCACGCGTCGTTGGAGGAGTTCGGATTGGTCATCGTGTTCCAGAACGGATCGAGCATGATGAAGAGGGCCTCGCCCCACTCGAAGGCGTAGTAATCTTCCAACAGGCCGAGCGTGCCGCCGGTGTAGTCCTTCGGCGTGGGATTGCCGGTGTAGAAGGTGTCGGGCGTGGGTGCGGGGTAGAAGGCTTTGCGGGCCTTCAAATCCCAGGCGGGGATGTTGTTCTGCTTGTCGGCGGCCGCGTTGAAGAGGTAGCCGTATTCCGCCTCGTGATTGCCGAGGCCGAAGAAGAACGGGATGCTGTGGCAGGCACGTTCAAAGGCATTGCGGAAGATGATGGCGCGGTTGTTGATGCTCGTCTGATTGATGGTGACGCCGCCGCCCCACTTCGGTGGCACGCCGAGCAGGCCGTCGGCGAGCTTGTCGGTCATGAAGATGTCGCCCACGTCCATGTGGAGGTCGGGCGCATCGAGGCTGATGTTCTGCATGGCACGCCAGAAGAGCTGCATGTCGGTGTTCACGTCGATGTGCGGGTCCGCAGTGACGGTGAAGCTGAACGTCGTGCCGCGTGGCCGTGCGGTGTGGAAGCTGCGCTCACCGCGAGCATTGTAGAACGTCGCCCCGACATTACGGTGACGCACGCGGTAGTAATACTCGGTGTCGGGCTGCAAACCGGTGATCGGGATGCGGATCGGGTTCTTGAACTCGGGCTTGGCGTTGTCGATGTTGAACGTCGTGGGCGTGGTGGCGAGCGTGTATTGGCCGGGAGCGGTGCCGTATTCGACAAAGACCTGCTGATTGGCCGAGGCGATGAGGTTCACGGTCACGCCGTCGGTTTTCGGCAAGGTGAGGAACTCCGCGCCGAGGATGGTGGCATCGGTGAGGAGGTTGTTCACGGTGTAGATGTAGTTGCCGCTGCCGGGGCTGGTGGCGCTGGCGCTTGTGTTATCAGTGGCCACGACTTTGAAGTTGATCGTGGTGCCGCCGTTTTGCGCCGGAATGATCGCGCCCCAGACGCCGTCATTGGCCGCGCCATCGCCGTGCAGGCCGTCATCAAACATGGCGAGTGTGATGGTGGGAGGCGGGGCGGTGGTGGCGATGACGATGTCGTCGATGCTGATGCGCGGCGTGCGTGTGGGAGCCGTGGCGGCATAGCCGGTGGCCTGGAAGCGGATCTTTGTCTGCGTGCCGAGTTCAGCGCCTGCGAGGTCGTAATGGAAGAGCTGGAAGCCGTGGTTCACCGTGGTGGCAAAGGCGGTGGCGAGCGGTGCGGCGCTGGTATTGGCATACGCGGCGGTGCTGAGCACAAAGGTGGTGGCGTTTGTGATGCTGCTCACGGTGGCACCACCGGCGAAGTAGTTCGCGGCGGCGTTTGCGGCGGCATTGGTCGCCGTGGCGTTCACGAGCGTGGCGGTGGTGCCGGTGACGAGCGTGAAGGAGGTGTTCGGCGTGATGGTGCCGATGCGGGTGTTGTTCGGGATGCCGGTGGCCGTGATGAACATGCCTTCGACGAGGCCTGTGGTGTTTGTGCAGGTGGCGGTGGAACTGCCAGTCGTGATGCCGATGGTCGCATTCACCGGCGCGGCGAGCACGCTGCGGCCCGTGGTGAGTCCGGCGGTGCTCGCACAAGTCACCGTGGTGCTGCCTGCGACGGCGCCCGCGGCATTCAGCACGACATTGCTCAGCGAGACTGTTTCAGCGTTCCAATCCTCGCTCAGACGCGTGTTCCAAGTCGCGCCATTGTCAGAGGAGACTTGCAGCGTCCAGCCGCAGTTGTTTGTGGCAAAGAGATCGCGTGTTTGCACATAGAACTCGATGAAGCCGCTCGCACCTGTGGTGTTGATGGCATTCGTCGTGGTGAACATGGAGGCCAGCGGGTCCGCCGTGCCGCCATTGAACTCCGCAGCGGCCGTGGTGGCGCTCAAAGTGAGCGCGGTGCCCGCCGTGGTGGGCGCGGCATTCATGGTGAAGGTCGTCGCACTCGTCACGGAGGCCACGGTGGCGTTGTTCGCCAAACCAGTGCCGGTGAGTGACATGCCGTTCACGAGACCTGCGGTGCTGTCGCAGGTCACCGCCGTGCTCGCGGCGGTGGTGGTGGCATTCGTCAAGGTGACGCCGCAAGCCGTGAGCGTGAGTCCTGCGCCCGTTCCGGTGGCGGCCTGCGAAAGGACAAACGTGGTCGCATTCGTGATGGAGGCGACGGTGCTGTTGCCCGTTTGCGTGCCGTTGATGCTGCCGGCGATGTTTGGACCGGTGATGAGCATTCCAGGCCACAGCGCGGCGGTGCTCGCGCAGGTCACGGTGGTGCTGCCGCTTGTCGTCGCCACGCTCGTGAGGCTGATGGCGGTGCGATTCGAGGTGCTCACGGCCTGACGGACATTGCCCGCGCCGACGGTGGTCCACGCGTTGAGTGCTCCGGTGCCGTTCCAATTGTTCGACGAGGTGTTGTTGAAGCTTTCCTTCCAGATCGCGGTGCTCACGGGTGTGCCCGTGTCGTATTGAAGCTGCACGCTGGTGAGTGTGGTGCCCGGCTGTGGCGTGATTTGCGCCAAAACTGTCGTCGGATCGAGGTAAGTCGGCGCGGTGGGGCCGGTGCCGACGCTGACAATGGCGGGGCCGTTCGCGTTGTAGGTCACGTTGATGCTCGCGGAGCCGGTGTTGCCGCCTTGATCGGCGCTGTCGGTCGAGGTGGCCGTGATCGTGTTCGCGCCCGGTGTGAGCGGCACGGTGGCGGTCCAGGTGGCGTAGGCGTCTGTGGTGACCGCATTGACTCCATTGACGACGACTGCGGTCAATGACGAGATGGTGTCTGTGGCTGTGCCGTTGACCACGATGCTGTTTGCGGTCGTTGTGGTGTTGTTGGCGGGTGCGGTGATCGTGATCACGGGCGTGCTGGCATCCTGCGTGGAGGAGGCGGTGTTGCCAAAGGCGCTCGTGTTCGTGCCATCGGTGGCGGTGCCGCGATAATAATACGTCGTGCCGCTGGTGAGGCCGCTGAAGGTCACGCTGGTGCTGCTCGTCGTCTGCGAGGTGACGCTGGCGAAGTCGCTCGTGGTGCTGCGCTGGATCGTGTAGCCAGTCGCGCCGGGCACCGCGGTCCAGTTGAGTGTGATGCTGGTGCCTTTGGTGAAGGCGGGCAGCGTCAAGGCAGGCGCTGGCATGGTCACGGTGAGCACGCCGCTGGCGCTGGTGGTGTTCCCGGCGGTGTTGGTGATGACCACATCATACGTCGCCGCATCGGAGGGCTGCACGTTGGTGAGCGTGAGCTTCGTCGTGTAGGCTCCGCGCACGATGGCACTCGCGTTGTCGGTGACTTGCGTGAAGCTCGTCGCGCCGCTCACATTGCCGCCGTTGGAGAGATTGGAGCCATTTTTCCGCCACTGCACGGTGATGGTGCCGTTCGGATAACTCGTGAAGGGCGCATACAGCTCGATGGTGCTGCCTTGAGCCGCCGCGTTCGTGATGAGCGGCGGGCCGATGTAGGGCTTGAAGTTCTCCGCGCTGATGGCGGTGACGCTGTTGGTCAAAGAGGTGACGATGCTCGCATACGCGGGGTTCGCGATGAGGTCGGTGGTTTCCTGCGGATCATCGGTGAGGTTGAAAAGCTCCGGCGTGAGCACGTTGGCCACGCGACCACGGCGCAGTTTGAAGTCCTTCGTGCCGCCATTCACCGGATCGGTGAACTTGTTGATCGCGATGGGTGCCGCCGCATCCGTGACGAGCGTGGCATTGCCTGGGCGGAGAGTCGTCGTGGTGCTGCTGGTGGCCGTGAGGAGGTTCGGCCAGACATTCACGCCGTCGAAGGGCTTGGTGTTCTGCGGCGTCACGCCGACCGCGGCGCAGAGCGTGGGGAACACATCGCCGACCCACATGTATTGATGGCTGATGATGCCGCTGGGCAGCACGCCGGGATAAGAGATGCCCGCCACCTCACGCAGGCCGCCGTCGTAGCTGTCGCCCTTGTCACCACGCAGCGGATCATTGAGCGAGCCCTTCGTCTCATCGCCGCCGTTGTCACCAAACCACAGAATGACGGTGTTGTTCGTGACGCCAGCAGCATCGAGCGCATTGAGCACGCGGCCCATCGCCTGATCCATGCCATCGACGGCGGCGGAGATGAGGCGACGGCTGGTGTTCGTGACGCCGAGGTTTTGATACTTCGTGATCAAGTTCGCTGGAGCCGAAACGGGGCCGTGGATCGAGTTAAAGGCCAGATGCAGGTAGAAGGGCTGACTCGGATTGCGGTTCTGAATGTGCGCGATGGCCTTGTCCGCGAGCAAATTGGGCGACCAGCCGCCGGTGCCCTGCGAATCGGTATGCTCGCTCGGTCCGTCCTGCTGCACGCCATTGAGCCACCAGTCGGGAATATCGAGCGAATCGGCCTCGGCGCTGTTGTGCGTGTAGTA
>JBKCXA010000360.1:0-7006 GCA_046316935.1 Prosthecobacter sp. | reverse complement strand
GATCGAGCCGGAGAGGTATCTGGAGGCCGCCTCGCCTGGACCGCAGGTGGAGGTGAGCTTTAAATCGGTGGCGTGGAATGGTGTGGCGCCATTTTGGGATGATCAGCTGGGTAAATTTGCCTGCGTGACCGCTCTGCGGGCTCACAACGAGGATGCGGAGGCGGCGGAAGGCGCTCGAGGTTTGCTGGCGGACCGCCTGCTGGCCTGGCAGGCTGGCGTGGAGGCGAAACGCCATCACGCGGCCTGGCAGACGCTGTTTCAGGATGCGGAGTCGGCGCAGGCTTTTGTGAAAGCGATGACGAAGGCGCTGGTGGAGCGTTACGGCCTGGAGAAGGCCCCTGAGCCAGCGGCTGGATCCATCACGTTCGCCGCCCAGGATCGTTTTGTGATGCTAAAGCTCAATCGCGGTGGTCAGGGAGCTCTCCTGCTCGACACAGCCAGCGAGGTGGCGCGGACAGAACTGGCCGCTTTGCTGGAAGGAGGCGCGAAATGACGGCAAGACGTGTGTTTTACTCGGGAAGAGTGCAGGGCGTGGGATTTCGCTTCAGCTCGAAGCAGACCGCCCGCGGCTACGATGTGTGCGGCTGGGTGAAGAACCTGCCGGACGGCCGTGTCGAGCTGCATGTGCAGGCCTGGGAACTCGATGAAGTGGAGGCTTTCCTCGATGGCATCCAGGAGAGCAGTTTGGGCTCTCACATCAAAGAGCGCGAAATTCGCGTCGTGGCCTCGGAGAATGGCCTGCGCGGCTTTGAGATCATCCGCTGATCGGTTTACGCCGCCAGCAGGCGCTCACGACCGGCACCAGCGAGCTGCCGGGCGAGGGCGGGCATGTAGCGGGCGATCTCGTAGGCGAGGACTTCGAGCTGCGTTTCGTTCACCGGTTCGTTGCGGGTGGGTCGCTCGGTCATTTTGACCTCGGCGATGACTCCGAAAACACTGGCGTTGGCTTGAAGTTCGGCTTGCGCAGGCATGGCGTGAGGTGGTTAAATCTTAGTTGGTGGCGAGCACGAGCTTGCCGTCGTTCATGATCCATTTCCGGCGGTCCAGAGCGCCGTTGTTCAGCATGTTTTCGATCGCGTTATTCACAATCATCCGCACGGCGTCCGCCGGGCTGCCGCCGAAGGTTCCCTTCAGCGTCAGGTCATCGAGGTACTGCCGGATCTGGGGCGTAAAAGCCACCGTCACCGGGGAGGACTCGAAGTTGTTGGAGGGCCGTGCCATGTTTTAGGCGAGTAAAAACCGAATAATAATGCCATTTTAATTCGAGCTTGACCTAAAGGTCAAGTTTCGATCCGATTCTTTTGGGGTTTTTATCCGGTTAAAATCCGCCCTTTTGTTTAGCTATTCTTAAACATCTGACTTCTCGCGATGGAAATCGCGGCTTCGCGGCGTTCTTGGCACCCCCTTTTCCACCATGAAACGCCTCTTCCTCGCCTCCGCTGCCTCCTTGGCGGTCTTTGCCGCCGGACTCACCTCCTTCAATGCTCTCGCCGCCGAGGGAGAATGGCAAAACTGGTTCGCCGATGGCACGCTGAACGGCGGCCAGATCATCAGCGGCACGGCGACTTATAAGGTGGAGGACGGCGTGCTCGTCGGCACCACCGTCGATGGCAGCCCGAATACCTTCCTGGCCATCGGGCCGTTCAAGGATTTCGAACTCGAGTTCGAGGTGAAGGTCGATGACGAACTGAATTCCGGCGTGCAGGTGCGAAGCCACATTGCCAAGGAGGGCGATCCTGCCCCCGAAGGTGCCAAAGGCGGCAAGCCGCTGCCTGTCGGCCGCCTTTTCGGTCCTCAGTGCGAAATCGCCATCAACGGCACCGCGGGTGATTTTTACGACGAGGCCCGCCGCGGCACCTGGTGGAGCATTTTGACGAAAACCGAGGCTGTGCGCACGGATGCCGCCAAGGCCGCTTTCAAGAAGGGCGAGTGGAACCACTACCGCATCGTCGTGAAGGGCGATCACTACCAGAGCTTCGTCAACGGCGTGGCCGCGGCCGATTTTACCCAGCCCGGCGATCCTGAGGGCTTCATCGACTTCCAAGTCCACGGCATCAAGAAGGGCTCCGGCCCCTACAGCGTGCGCTGGCGGAAGGTGAAGTTCCGCGAGACGAAGTGAGCCGTCCCCGGAGTGGGATTTTGGTTGTGCTCAATTGACCATCAAGCTGCCTTTGGTCTTGCCACCGGCAGCGAGGACGTTAGTGTCGGCCGCGCCAGTCGCAAACCACACTCCCGTCACATGCCCAAACGCAAATCGACCGCCAAGAAGGCCGCCGCTCCCGCCGCCAAGTCCGCCCCCAAGTCTGGAGCCGCCGCTGCCTCGAATTTCGACCTCGCCCACATCCGCGAGATCGTCGGCCTCATGGCTGACAATGACCTGTCCTACTTCCACTTCGAGCAGAAGGAATCGAAGCTCGAAATCCGCCGTGGCTCCGACTTTGCCGCCGCGGGTGATCTTTTGAAGCACCTGCCCGTGCCCGCTGCCGCTCCGGTGGCCGTCGCCGCAGCCCCTGCTGCCGTCGCACCGGTCGCTGCCGCCCCGGCACCTGCCGCAGCGGCTGCTGCACCGGCCGCCGCCGCTCCGAGCGGCCCTGCCGGTCCCACGATCAATTCCCCTATGGTCGGCACCTTCTACCGCTCCGCCGCTCCGGGAGAAAAGTCCTTCGTGAACGTCGGCGACCAGGTCGATGAAAACACCACCGTGTGCATCATCGAGGCCATGAAAGTCATGAATGAGATCAAGGCCGAGGCTCGTGGCACCGTCGCCCGCATCCTCGCCGAGGACGGCAAGCCCGTGCAATACGGCCAGCCTCTGTTTGAACTGAAAGCATAGAGCAAAGAGCGAAGGGCATAGAGTTCCAAGCCAGCAACTCGCTGAATCGCACTCGCCATTTCCCTTCGCCTCCGACTCTTCGCCCTGCGCCCTTAGCCCTACGCCCTCCGCTCTGATGTTTAAAAAAGTCCTCGTCGCCAATCGTGGTGAAATCGCCCTTCGTGTCATTCGCGCCTGCAAAGAACTCGATGTCAAAACCGTCGCCGTTTACTCGGAGGCCGATGTCGATTCCATGCATGTACACCTCGCGGATGAGGCCATCTGCATCGGGCCTGGCCCCAGCACCGAGAGCTACCTCAAAATAGCCCGCATCATCTCCGCGGCGGAAATTGCCAACGTGGACGCCATTCATCCCGGCTACGGCTTCCTCTCCGAGAAGGAAGAGTTCGCGGAGATCTGCGAGAAGTGCAAAATCAAGTTCATCGGGCCCTCCGCCAAGGTCATCAGCATGATGGGCGACAAAAACGTCGCCCGCGACACCGCCCGCAAGGCTGGCGTGCCAGTCACGCCCGGCTCTGATGGCATCATCACCAGCGAGGAGGAGGCTCTCGCCTGGGCGCGGAAGATTGGTTATCCGGTCATGATCAAGGCCACCGCCGGTGGTGGCGGCCGCGGCATGCGCCCCGTTTTGAACGAGGCCACCCTCATCTCCTCCTTCCAGGCTGCCTCGCTGGAGGCCATGAAGTGCTTTGGCGACGGCTCCATGTACATGGAAAAGCTCGTCGATAAGCCTCACCACATCGAATTCCAGATCGTCGCCGACTCTCACGGCAATGTCGTGCATCTCGGCGAGCGCGATTGCTCCATGCAGCGTCGCAACCAGAAGATCATCGAGGAATGCCCCAGCCCCAAATTGCCTGAGAAGCTCCGCAAAAAGATGGGCGATGCCGCCGTGAAGCTCTGCAAAGAAATCGGCTACGAGAACTGCGGCACCATCGAGTTCCTCGTCGATAACGCCTGCGAGAACTACTACTTCATGGAGATGAACACCCGCATCCAGGTGGAGCATCCCATCACCGAGGAAGTGTATGGCTGCGATCTCATCAAGGAGCAGATCCGCATCGCCGCCGGCCTCCCGCTCTCCGAGCACGTGCTCAAGGCCCAGCCTCGTGGTCACTCCATCGAGTGCCGCATCAATGCAGAGGACCCCTTCCGCAATTTCGCCCCCAGCCCCGGCAAGATCAACCTGTGGTACACTTCCGGCGGCCGCGGTGTTCGCGTCGATACCCATGTGTATGCCGGCTACAGCGTCCCGCCGTATTACGATTCGATGATCGCCAAGCTCATCGTCACCGGTGCCACGCGTGACATTGCCATCCGCCGCATGCGCCGCGCCCTTGGCGAGTTCACTGTCGAAGGCATCAAGACCACCATCCCGCTCCAGAGCAAGGTCCTCACCACCAGCGACTTTCAAAACGGCAACTACGACATCTCTTGGCTGGAGAATGTCCTCCGCCAGGAAGGCTTGAAAGCCTGATCGGAGAGCGGCTGCTTCAGGTTCCACCTTGGACAAAACCTGTTCCATGCCGCTCTCGATGAAAAACTTCCGCTGGACCATCTGCGGCCTGCTTTTTGCAGCCACGACGATCAATTACATCGACCGCGCCGTACTCGGCGTGCTCGAGCCGGAGCTCAAAAAGGTCATCCAGTGGACCGATACCGAGTATGGCGACATCAACGCCGCCTTCAGCTTCGCCTATGCGCTCGGCTTCTTGATCGTGGGACGCTTCATCGACCGCGTCGGCGTGCGTTTTGGCTACGCCGCTTCGCTCATCTTTTGGAGTCTCGCCGCTGCTGCACATGCGCTCGCCGCCACACCGCTCGGATTTGGCATCGCACGCTTTTTCCTCGGCCTCGGTGAAGCGGGCAATTTCCCCGCCGCCGTCAAAACCACTGCCGAATGGTTCCCGCAGCGCGAGCGTGCCTTCGCCACGGGCATCTTCAATGCCGGCTCCAATGTCGGAGCCTTCCTCGCCCCGTTGCTCGTGCCGTGGCTCGCCGTCGCGTATGGCTGGCAGGCCGCGTTTCTCGTCACTGGCATCGCCGGGCTGCTGTGGGTCCTCTTCTGGCTGCCAATCTACCGCGAGCCTGAAAACCATCCGCGAGTTACTCCCGCCGAACTCTCCCACATCCGCAGTGATTGCGATGAAAACACCACGCGAGTCCCCTGGCTGCCGCTTTTGAGCCACCGGCAGACCTGGGCCTTCGCGATGGGCAAATTCCTCACTGATCCCGTTTGGTGGTTTTACCTCTTTTGGAGCGGCAAATTCTTCGCCGAGCGCTTCGGCGTCAGCATCAAGACCATCGGCGCCCCGCTCATCACCATCTATGTCCTCGCCGATATCGGCAGCGTCGCCGGAGGCTGGTTCTCATCAGCACTTTTGAAACGCGGCTGGACTGCCAATGCCGCGCGAAAGCTCACCATGCTGCTTTGCGCCCTCTGTGTGCTCCCCGTGGCCTACGCACCAGTCACGGACAATCTCTGGACCGCCGTCCTGCTCATCTCCCTCGCCGCCGCCGCGCATCAGGGCTTCTCCGCGAATCTCTTCACTCTCACCTCCGATCTCTTTCCGCGTCGCGCCGTCGGTTCCGTCGTTGGCATCGGTGGCATGGCCGGAGCCGTCGGTGGCATCCTCATGCAATCCGCCTCCGGCCGCATCAAAGAAGCCACCGGCAGCTACCTCACCATGTTCATCATCGCCGGTGCCGTCTATTTCCTCGGCCTCGCTGCCATTCACCTCTTCGCGCCGAGGTTGGAGAAAGCGGAAGTATGATGAGCACCCATCACGGCGAGTCCTCGACTGCCATCAGCTCCAGCCAGGTAAACAGGCCTCCAGTCTGCCAGCGGACAGTGACGATCAGATTTTTGCCGGGTCCCCAAGGCAGGAGGGATTCGAGTTTCGTGCTCAAGGCTTTGTTATCGGTGATGAAGGCATGGGCATGAGACGAACCTGCGGAGAGCTTGAAGCAATTCTTCCGTGACGGCTCTGGCACGTCATCATAGAAATAGTGCGAACGGGTGAGCGTGACAATCAGCCGCGTGGTCCCGGTCTTCGGACGCTGGAGGAAGGATCGCAGCGCAGTCTCGCTGGGTTGCGGACGCGGCGGCGGGCTTGCCTCCGGCTTTGGAGTGGGCAGGTAATCGGTTGGCTTGTCCGTTTTCGCAGTAGCGGACAGCGTGGCCGCGACTGTTTCCCACACTTCGACGGTCCGCCGCACCGCCTGAGGAATGAGTAGTCGAAACGTCAGCGGAAGATCCGGCAGGAAGTGCATCTCGTGACGGGCCGTGCCCTCGACCGGCAGGATGTGCCGTGAGACGGCCGTTGGCGAGGCGAGCCATAACTCCTGCCTTTCCTCTTCCCAGAAGGCCACGAACGGCTCGTTGTCCATCGCGAGCGGGACGTAGGTTTGCACAGCGGCGGCACCGTCATCGTATTTGGAACGGATCGTGTAACCGCGAAGCGTCGCAGCAGGCAGCAGGCTGGTTTTCGCACCTTGCACCTTCACATCGAGCGTCACTTCGTAGCGATCATTGAGCTTCCTTCTTCCGCCCAGCCGGATCAGGCCGTCCTCGTCCGCATGGGCTGGATCGGCCACGACCTCGGTTCTTTTATCCTCCAACCGCATGATCTGGGCGTCGATGCCGAGGATGGTGGGATGCTTCGGACCGAGCTGAGTGCTCAGGCGTGCTTTTTCGATCTCGAGCTTCTGAATCTCCCTGCGTGACCACTCCCAGAAAGTATCCGCTGAAACACTGGATGCCAGGGGCCTTTGCCGGGGCGCAGGGGAAGGAGCAGCGAGCCTCGATTTCGCCGCATCAGCCTGAACACGAAGGCGTTGCTCCTCAGCCACCACCGCTTGCCGGCGCTTCAATTCCATGACGCCGAGAGCCGAGACGAGGATGCAGGCCCATGCGATCGCCAGCCGGCCCCAGCGGGTGAAGGCACGCGGAGGCTCTGCCGAGGCGGCACGCAGCACGAGAGCACTCACCGGCAGCGTGAGGCAGGCCAGCCAGATGAGCGGCACGACGACGGCCTCGCTCACGGCTGGATTCCAGTGCTGCTCTTGCAGGAAGGCATCGAGAAAAAACACGCCGAATCCCCAGGCGGGCAGTGCCAGCACCCAAGCCAGCCACGAGGTGCCTCGCAACCAGCGGCGATGTTGTGGCCGGGC